>CBIHLI010000032.1:0-9169 GCA_966210575.1 uncultured Sphingomonas sp. | reverse complement strand
TTGCGCCAACAAATGCTCGATGCCGATATCGGCATCGAGCATTTGTTGGCGCAAATCGGGCCCACAATCGACCAGCAGCCGCTTCCCGGCGCTTTCGACGAGGATCGAAGAGCGCAGGCGGCGGTTGCGCGGCTCCTGTGGATCGCATTTGCCCCACCCGCTTCCGATCCTCGGCACGCCGGTCGAGGTTCCGCAGCCCAGGATCCTGAGCCTCACGCCTCCGCCTTGGCGAACAGCTTGAAGAAATTCGCCGTCGTGGCGTCGGCAAGGGCGTCCGGCTCCTCGCCGCGCAGCTCGGCGACGAAGGCGGCGGTGTCGGCAACGAAGGCGGGCTCACACGGCTTGCCGCGATGCGGCACCGGCGCGAGGAAGGGCGAATCGGTTTCGACCAGCATCCGGTCTAGCGGCAGCCATTTGGCGATGTCCTGGAGCTCGCTGGCGTTCTTGAAGGTGACGATTCCCGACAGCGACACCAGGAATCCAAGATCGAGCCCTATCCTCGCCAGATCCGCGCTGCCGGTGAAGCAATGGAGGACCCCGGTGACCCCGCCCTGCTCGACCGCTTTGGTCAGGATCTCCGCGGTGTCAGCCTCCGCTTCGCGCGTATGCACGACCAGCGGCAGGCCGGTTTCGCGGGCGGCGTCGATATGGGCCTGGAAGCGCTCGCGCTGCGCCCCGCGGTCCGACTTGTCGTAATAATAATCGAGCCCACACTCGCCGATTGCGATCACACTCGGATGTGATGCAGCCTCGACCAGGGCCGCGGCGCCGAGGTCCGGGTGGGCATCCGCTTCGTGCGGGTGGACTCCGACCGTCGCCCAGACGTCGGAATTGGTCTCGGCGACGGCAATGACGTCATCCCATTCGCTTTGGCGGGTGGAGATGTTCAAGAAACCGGTGACACCCCGCGCCCGCGCATTCGCCAGCACTTCATCCTGCCGCTCGGCCAGGCCCTCGTAATTGAGGTGGCAGTGGCTATCGATCAGCCTCACTCGGCTGCCTCGTCGAGCTCGAGGCGAGGAAAAATCGGCGACGGCTGGTCGAGCGCGCCCTGCAAACCGGAATCGATGACCGCGAGCAGCTTTTCGGCCGAGGCGGGAATCACCGGGACAACGGCCGCAGCAAGCTTGCGGATCGCCGCAACCAGGGTCCCGAGCACGTCGGCCATGCGCTCGGGGTCGGTCTTGCGAAGCGCCCAGGGCGCGGCGGCGTCGACATAGGCGTTGCAGGCGAAGACCGCGCCCATCCATGCCTCGAGCCCGACGGAGAAGGCGAACTGGTCGAAGCGGGTGGCAAGCTCTTCGACCGCCGCGTCGACCTTTTCGAGCAGGTCCTTGTCCTCAGCCGCTTTCCCGGGGGCCGGAATGACGCCGTCCAAATTCTTGTGAATCATTGACAAAGTGCGCTGGGCCAGGTTGCCGAAGCTGTTGGCGAGCTCGGCATTGACCCGGTTGACGATGGCCTCGGGCGAATAGCTGCCGTCCTGTCCGAACGGCACTTCACGCATCAGGAAATAGCGCAGCTGATCGACCCCGAACCGGTCGGCGAGCACGAACGGGTCGACGACATTGCCGATGCTCTTCGACATCTTCTCGCCGCGGCTCAGCAGGAATCCGTGCCCGTAGACCTGTTTGGGGAGCGCGATCCCGGCCGACATCAGGAAGGCCGGCCAGTAGACCGCGTGGAAGCGGACCACATCCTTGCCAATCAGGTGGACATCGGCCGGCCAATAGCGCCGCCACAGCTCGGTATCGTCGGGATAGCCGAGACCGGTGATGTAATTGGTCAGCGCATCGAGCCACACGTACATGACATGGCCCTCGCCGCTCGGCGCCTTCACGCCCCAGTCGAAGCTGGTGCGCGAGATCGACAGGTCGGAAAGCCCGCCCTCGACGAACCGCAAGACCTCATTGCGGCGGCTATCCGGTTGGATGAAGCCGGGATTTGATCGATAGAGGTCGAGCAGCCGGTCCTGGTAGGCGGACAAGCGGAAGAACCAGCTCTCCTCGACCGTCCATTCGACCGGCGATCCTTGGGGTGAGAGCTTTTGACCCCCTTCCCCGTCGGTCAGCTCGCCTTCGTCGTAATAGGCTTCGTCGCGGACCGAATACCAACCCTCGTAGCGGCCAAGGTAGAGGTCGCCTTTTTCCTCCATTGCCGTCCAGATCGCTTGGCTGGCGCGGTGGTGAGCGGGCTCGGAGGTTCGGATGAAACGGTCGTAAGTGATCTCAAGAGTATCGCACATCTTCTGGAAAATAAGCGACATTCTATCCGCAAATGCTTGCGGCTCGATCCCATCCGCGCGCGCTGCCTGGGCCATTTTCAGCCCATGCTCGTCGGTGCCGGTCTGGAACCGGACGTCGCGGCCTTTCGAGCGCTGGAAGCGCGCGATCACGTCGGCGGCGATCGCCTCATAAGCATGGCCGATATGCGGCGGACCGTTCGGATAGCTGATCGCGGTGGTGATGTAATATGGCTCGGACACGCCCGGGCCCTACCCTGCCCTCGGCGACCCTTCAAGAAACCCGCGGTTCGGCCACAGACGCGAGGATCCCGCCGAGCTGGAAGACCGTCGCCGCCGGATCGAGCGACAGCCGCGGCGCAAGCGCGGTGAGCTCGCGCACCCGCGCATAAGCATCGAGCGCCCGCTCGCGCCTCGGCTCGGCGAGCTGCCGCGCTTCCTGGGCGACGAGCGACGGCAGAAGATCGAGGAAGGCGGCATAGCGATCGGCCGCAGCCTTTCGCGCCAGCTGGCCGGCCAGAGCGGACCGACGACTATTGTCCGGATCGCCCTGACGAAGGATCTCGACCGCGCTTTGCTCGAGCGGCGCCAGCTCGAGCGAAGCGAAGGCCAGCGCCCGGCCGACCGAGCCTCCGGCGAGCGCAATCAGCCGCTTACGCTCCGCAGCGCTCATTTCCGGAAGCTGAGCCTCGAGAACTGACGCCATGGCGTCATCGTCGAGCGCCTGGAGATTGAGCCGGCGGCAGCGCGACCGGATGGTCGGCAGCAGCCGCCCCGGCGCGTGACTGACCAGGAAGAAGACGGTGTTGGGCGGCGGCTCCTCGAGCATCTTCAGCAGCGCATTGGCAGCCGACGGCTCCAGCTCGTCGACCGTGTCGATCACCGCCACCCGCCAGTCGGACATCGCCGGGCTGAGGTCGAACAGCTCCGACAGCTCGCGGACCTGCTTGACGGTAATATTGCGGGCGAGCCAGTCGCCCTTCTCCTTCGGCAGCCGCTTGAGCCAGCGCATGTCGGGATGACTGCCGGCGGCGATCAGCCTCGCAATCGGGTGATCCTCCGGCGTGGCGAGCGCGGGAAGCTCGGATCGAAGGCCGGCGGCATCGGCGAGCACCCGGCGGGCGGCGGCCAGAGCGAAGGTCGCCTTGCCGACGCCCTTGGGTCCGGCCAACAGCCAGGCATGGTGGAGAGCGCGCGAGTCCCAGGCGCGGCGGAACTGCTCGACCGCCTTGTCGTGCCCGGCGATCACGGCAGCAGGTCCGCGATGGCGTCAAGCAGGCGCTTCGTCACCTCCGCCTCGCTGCCGGAAGCATCGACCAATTTCACCCGGTCGGGTTCCTCGGCGGCGATGATCCGGAAGGCGAGCTCGACCTTGTGGTGGAATTCCTTGGGCCGGCCGCCGATCCGGTCGCCGGCGCCGCCGTCGCGGGATCGGGCGCGCTGCTGGCCCTCGTCGAGCGACAGGATCAGAGTCCGGTCGGGAAGAAACCCTTCGCAGGCGAACTCGTGAAGCTCGCGCAGCCGCTCGATGCCAAGGCCACCGGCCCCGCCCTGATAAGCGAAGGAGGAATCGACGAAACGGTCGCTGAGCACCCACTGCCCGCGCTCCAGGGCCGGAAGAATCGTCTTTTCGACATGATCGGCGCGGGCGGCCGCGAACAAAAGCGCCTCGGCCTCGATCGGCCAGCGGCCGTCGTCGCCCTCGAGAAGCAGCGCTCGGATCGCTTCGGCGCCCGGGCTGCCGCCCGGCTCGCGAGTGACGACGCAGTCGATTCCCCACTCAGCTAGCGCCTGATAAAGCGCCTTAAGCTGGGTCGACTTGCCGACCCCTTCGCCGCCTTCGAGGCTGATGAAGCGCCCGCGGTCGCTCACGCCAGGCCGAGCAGCTCTTTCAGCCCAATCCAGGCGCGGGTGAAGAAGCCGGCCTCGCCGACATCGGCGCCGGCGACCAGCGGCACGACCTGCGGCTGGGTTTCACCGGTCGTCACCACCAGTTCGGCAATCTGCTGCCCCTTCTTGATCGGCGCCTTGATCGGCCCGGCATAGCGGACCTTCACCTGCACTTGCCGGGTGAGGCTGAGGCCGGCGGGGATCGTCACCGCCAGATCGCGCGGCGCAACCAGCGCGACGTCGCCGCTGTCGCCCATCTGCACCTTGGCCCGGGCGATCTCGACGCCCTGCTTGAACAGCGGCTTGGCGGTCCAGGCGTTGAACCCCCATTGCATCAGCCGCGTCGATTCATTGACCCGGTCATTCCAGCTCTGCAGGCCGGCCACCACCTCGATCAGCCGCCGCCCGTTCTGCTCGGCCGAGCCGGTGAAGCCGTAGCCGGCTTCCGCCGTATGGCCGGTCTTGAGGCCGTCGGCTCCGGGCACCTTGCCGAGGATCGGGTTGCGGTTGGCCTGGGTGATCGCCTGGCCCGACCCGAGCGTCTTGCCCCAGGTGAAGCTCTCCTGCCCGTAAAATTGCTCGTAGAGATTCGGGTGCCGCTCGATCGTCGCCCGGGCGAGCATGGCAAGATCGCGGGCGCTCACATAAGTGCAGCCCTCGTCGGGCCAGCCGATCGGATTGCAGAAGCGGCTGTCCTTAAGTCCCAGCTGCTTGGCCAGGGCGTTCATCTGCTGGACGAACGCCTGCTCGGTGCCGGCGATGCACTCGGCGAGGACGACCGAGGCGTCATTTCCCGACAAAGTGACGATGCCGTGCAGGAGGTTCTCGACGCTGACCTGTTCGTTTGGCGACAAGAACATCGTCGACCCCGCCTGCGGCCCGTGCCATTTCTGCCAGGTCTCCGGGCGCACCGTGCACGTCTTGTTGAGCGGCAGCTGGCCGCGCTCGATCAACTCGAATGCGACTTCAGTGGTCATCATCTTGGCCATCGATGCCGGCGGGATGCGCTGCTCGGCATTGCGAGAGAACAGCACCGCGCCCGAAGACAGGTCGATGAGGAATGCGATCGGCGCCGGAGTGTCGAATTGCGGAGCTTGGGCAGGAGCGGCGCCGGCGCTCAACATGGCGGCAGCGGTGGCGAACAGGATTGCACGCTTCATGGTGTGGCTACGGTTCCTCTGGCCGGTTGGAGACAGGTGATCGTCTATCGCGCGCGATTCACTGTCGGGCAATGGCATTGGCGAGCAGCCCAACCCCCATCGCGTAGAAGTTCGAGCAATTGTAATCGAGGATCGCCCGGTAGTTGGTGGTCAGAAGATATCCCGGCGCATAGGCGCCCGGCGTTTCCATCAGCGTCGCCATCTCGTTGTCCGGGAGGCTGCGACTGGTTGGAACGACCCCGAGCGAGCGCCATTCGGCAACGGTAAGCCAGCGGCTGTGGCGGCGGAACACGGCCGGGCAGCGCGGCGGCGTGAGCCTGGATTGGATGGCGGCGCGGTTGAGCGTCTGCGGGATCCGCACGGGCACGCCCCACGGGAGGTTCCGCTTCCATCCGGCTTCGCGCAAATAATTGGCGATCGAGGCGAAGGCATCGGGCTCGTTGCGCCAGATGTCGGCATAGCCGTCGCCGTCGCCATCGGCGCGCAGCCGAAGCACGACCGACGGCATGAACTGCGGAAAGCCGGTCGCACCGGCATAGCTGCCCTTGAGCTGCCAGCGCTGGACGCCTTGATCGAGCAGCTTGAGGGCGGCGATGAACTCCGCCTCGAACATCGCTCGGCGGCGGCCCTCGTAGGCGAGGCTGGCAAGCGCATCGAGCAGGTCGAACCCGCCGGTGACCTGTCCGTAGCTGGTTTCCTTGCCATAGATCGCCATGATCACGGCCGGGTCGACCCCGGTTCGGGACTGGATCCGGTACAAGTGCGGCCAAAGCGACGAATAGCGCGCCTGACCTCGCCGGATCAGCGAGGCGGTGATGTGGCGATCGAGATAGGATCGGTAGGAAGGCGCTGCATTGCTGCTGCTCGAAGAGGACGGTCGTTGCGCCCGGTCGAGCTCCATCGCCCGCTGGTTGAGGCGAAGATGCGGGATCACCGCCTGGATCGTCGACTCGCGCACTCCCGCGGTGCGCGCGCGCCCGACCAGATAGGCCTTATATTGTTCGAACGGGCTGACCGACTGCGCCGCCCGGTACGGCTGCGGATATTGGGCGCGATGGATGGCCACCGGCTGCGCCTGCGCGACTTCAACGGCCGGCGGATCGGACTGCGCGGCAGGGCGACTCTCCTGCGCCGCGGCGGGGCCGAGCGCCAGCGCCACCACGCCCGCCAAGATCCACCCACCTTTGAAACGCAACTTCACTCTCCCCGTTCGCAATCCAAAGCCTAGGGCGCGCAGCGGTTCCCGGCCACCAGCATTGATCGTTCGCCTTGCACGCTTTGGCTCAAGCCGCGATATCGGCATCGACCTGAACGACGCATGGGCGCGCCCAGCGGAGAGGTGGCCGAGTGGTTTAAGGCAGCGGTCTTGAAAACCGCCGTGCGGGCAACCGCACCGTGGGTTCGAATCCCACCCTCTCCGCCATTCGTCGAAAAAAATGCATCGTCGCCAAAACATTCATCTTGCGTTCACGCTACAAATGTAGCACATGCTACAAATGTAGCGCGAAATAGGGATTCGTTTTGATCATGCTCAGCAAGCTTCCGCCCCGTGAACGCCAGATCGTCGACATCCTCTTCGAGGCTGGCCCGCTGACGGCCGGCGACGTCTGCGACCACCTTCCCGACCCGTTGAGCGGCTCCGCGGTTCGCGCGATGCTCAAGCGGCTCGAGGACAAGGGCTTCGTCCAGCGCGAGGATTCGGATCGTGGCTTCATCTACAGCCCGACCGTCTCCGAAACCGCCGCGAGCAAATCGGCGCTAAGCGAGATCGTCCGAGTCTTCTTCAACGGCTCCGCCGCCGGCGCCGCGAGCGCACTGCTCGGGATGTCGGACAAGCTCAACGCCGACGATCTCGACGAGCTGGAAGCAATGATCGCCAAGGCTCGCACCGCGAAGGGAGCACGGTGATGGATTGGTTCATTCCGCTCGCGGCGAAATCCGTCCTGATCGCCGGTGGCGCCTTGCTCCTCCTCAAGCTCCTCAAGAACCGCTCGGCCGCGGATCGCAGCTGGATCGCGCATCTCGCGCTCGCCGGCCTGCTGCTGCTGCCGATCGCGACCTTTGCACTCCCGACGTTCGACGTCGCCGGGCCGGAGTTCCTGGTCGGCAAGCCCGAAGTCGTTTCCCCTTCTTCGGCGACGCCGCCAGCGTCCACCATCCCGGATGTGTCGTCAGCCCCCCTTGCTGTCGAGCCGAGCGTCGGGAGTGCAGCCGTCGACTGGCCCTTTTGGGGCTACGCCGGTCCTGCCGCGCTGCTTTTCCTGCTCACCCTGATCGCGCTCGCCCGGCTGTTCGTGCTCAAGGCCCGGGCAACCGTGCTGGTCGACGCACCGTGGCTGACGGCGCTCGCCCGCGCCCAGCATCGGATGGGATTCAAGCATGGCACCGCCTTGCTGACCAGCAACGAGCTGCCTTCACCAATCAGCTGGGGCGTGGTCCGTCCGGTGATCCTGCTGAACGCCGAGGCCGCCGAATCGCACGCCGAAGCGGAAGCGATCATCACCCATGAGCTTGCCCACGTCGCCCATCTCGACTGGGCCAAGCTTCTGCTGGCGCGGGTGGCGGTCGCACTGTTCTGGTTCAACCCGTTCGTCTGGCTGCTGGCCCGCGAGGCTCACCAGCTGCGCGAAGAAGCCGCCGACGACGCGGTGCTGGCGACCGACATCGAAGACACCGACTATGCTAGGCTGCTGGTCGGGGTGGCCCGACACGAGTGCCGCGGCCTGCTGATCGGCGCGCATGGTGTCGCTCCAGCCAAGAATTCGCTGGCGCGTCGCGTCAAGCGGGTCCTCGACGGCGCCGTCAAGCGCGCCCCGGGCGGCTGGCGCTGGGGTTCGGCCGCGGCCTTCTTCGCTGCCGGAATGGCGGTACCGGTAGCGGCGCTGAACCTGGTGCCGGCGCCGACGGCAAGGGATGCTTCGGAGCTTGCGGCTGTTGCCCAGGACACACCACATTATGCCAATCCCTCCGAAGCGACGATCGCGAGCCCGGCCGAAGCGGCCAAGGTCGCGCAGATCGCCACCACCGCACCTGTCGCAGCGGTAACCGAAGCGGGCACCGTCGTGTCCCGTTCCATCGGTCCGAACGGCGCGAGCACGACCATCATGGATAACGGGACGATCATTGCCCGCGGACCGAACGGCGCGACGTCCACGGTCTATCCGCCGGATCGGAATGGTCGCAGGCGGGTGGTGGCCGTGGGTCCGAATGGCGCCGTTGCCGAGACTTGGGCTGACGCCCGCGCCATTCCAGGCGTCGCCACGGCGTTTGCCAGTGCGCATCCGCATCCTCCGGTGCCGCCGTCTACGGCACGCAAGCCGAAAACGGCGATCGACCGGGCGATTGAAATGAAGGCGGTCGGCGTCACCCCCGAATATGTCGCTGCGATCCGGTCCGTGGCTCCGCAGCTGCGGCTCGACCATGACGACATCGTCGAACTGAAGGCGGTCGGCGTCAGCCCCGAGTTCATTCAGGAGCTGGCTCGGCTCGGCTATCGCAACGTCGATGCCGGCGACATTACCGGCGCCTACGCGGTAGGGGTCCGGTCGGACTATGTCCGATCGCTGGCCGCTGCCGGCTACGGGCGCTTGTCGATGGACCAGTTGACCGAGCTCAGGGCCGTCGGTGTGACCGCGCGGGATATCGAGCGGTTTCGACGGGCGGGCTACGGCCGCCTCGACGTCGACAAGCTGGTCGAATTGAAAGCGCTTGGGATCACTCCGGAAGAGCTGAAGGCGAGCGAAGAGCACGATCCCTGATCCACCGCCCCGACTGATCGACTGAACTGACCAGAATTGCCGAATTTTTGAGCGCCCGAATGGGTGAACGGGCGAACTTTGCCCTGAAGACCGAAGGAAGGACACGTCAAATGACCAGG
>CBIHLI010000031.1:0-9199 GCA_966210575.1 uncultured Sphingomonas sp. | reverse complement strand
CCTATGCCACGGGCCGCCGCAAGGATGCGGTCGCCCGCGTCTGGCTGAAGCCCGGCTCCGGCAAGATCACCGTCAACGGCCGCGACCAGGAAGTCTATTTCGCGCGTCCGACTTTGCGTCTGGTCATCAACCAGCCGTTCGACATCGCCGAGCGCCGCGACCAGTATGACGTGATCGCGACCGTCACCGGCGGCGGCCTTTCCGGCCAGGCCGGCGCGGTCAAGCACGGCATCAGCCAGGCGCTGACCCGCTTCGAGCCGGCGCTGCGGGCTGTGATCAAGCAGGCCGGGTTCCTGACCCGCGACCCGCGCGTCGTCGAGCGCAAGAAGTACGGCCGCGCCAAGGCCCGCCGCAGCTTCCAGTTCTCGAAGCGCTAGTCGCTCACCAAATTCGTCACACCAAGGGCGGTCCGGGATTTCCGGGCCGCCCTTTTCTTATGCCCGGCCGCGGCTAGAAGCCGGAGCATGCCACGCGCATTCACCCGGGCGGTTAGCCCTCGCCTCGCCGAGTGCCAGCTGACCCATCTCGAACGCCAACCGATCGATGTCGCCAAGGCCGCCGGACAGCATGCGGCCTATGAGCGCGCCCTGATTGGCGCGGGGTTCGAGGTGATCCGTCTGCCCGACCTTCCGGACGATCCCGACGCCGTATTCGTCGAGGATACCGCTCTGCTGCTGGATGGCCACGCGGTGATCACGCGCCCGGGGGCGGCGTCGCGGGCCGACGAGCCGCAGTCGACGGCCGCGGGCCTGGCGGACAGCTTCGCGCTGCACCGCATCGAACGTGGATTCCTGGACGGCGGCGACGTCCTGCGCATCGGCGACCGTCTCTATGTCGGGCTGTCGACTCGAACCGACGCCGAGGGCATCGGCGCCCTCGCCGAACTCGTCGCGCCCTTGGGCCTGAAGGTCGCCCACGCCGAGCTTCGCGATTGCCTCCACCTCAAGAGCGGCGCGACTTTCGCCGGAGTGGACGGATCGGGAACACAGGTGCTGCTCTATGACGAGCGGTCGGTCGACCCCCGCCAATTTGCCGGCGTCGAGCCGCTGGCGGTCGACGAACCGGCCGCGGCCAACGCCGTCCGCGCCGGCGGCACGCTGATCCTTGCGTCCGGCAATCCGCGGACCGCCGAGCGGCTCCGCAACCGTGGTTTCGCGGTCGTCGAGGTCGACGTATCCGAGCTCCAGAAAGCCGAGTCGGGCGTCACCTGCATGAGCCTGATCGACGAGCGGCTCTAACTAGGGATATCGCTCCCGTACGGTCTTCGCCGACTGACTGATCAACTCGGCGAGCACGCCCTGATCCACGTCCGCCAATGACTTGATGTACAGGCAGGCCTTGCTCGACTTGTGCTTGCCGAGGCGCGCCAACAATTGCTCACTCGCGGCGTCGTCGCAGCTTAGATAGACCACCAGCTCCCTTGCCCGAGGCGAGAAGCCGGCGACGGGCGCATCGCCCTCCCGCCCGCTTGCGTAGCGGTAATGGTAGCTGCCGAAACCGACGATGCTCGGCCCCCACAGGACAGGGGCGTCCCCTGTCACTCGCTCCATTAGCGTGCAGAGTGTTCTCGTATCTTCGCGTCGTTTGGCGTTCGGCACGCGCTCGATAAACGCGGCCACATCCTCGTCGGTAGGTTTCGTCTTGTTCTCGGCCATCCGATTTTACCTGCTCAGTCTGGCTCGAACCTCATCCGGCTCCAGCGGGACTGCAAGCCGCTTGTGGCGGCTGCTGTGGCCGGAGACGACCTCGATTCCCGAGCGCGGTACGCGCAGCGCTTTCGCAAGCAGCTTGATCGCCGCGGCATTGGCGGCGCCGTCCGCCGGGGCTTCGGCGACCCGAACCTCGAGCTCCTCGCGCCCGTCGGCGCCCGGGCGCCAGCCGCCGATCCCCGGCCTGGCGGAGCGCGGCGTCACTCTGATCGCAATCTGGCCCATGCCCGACAAACCGCATAAGTGAGTGGCGTGCCCGAGGACAATAAGCGGACCGATACAAAGCTGGTCGCCGGCGGCCGCCGCGCCGAATGGCTCGGCGGGATGGTCAATGTCCCGGTCACCCGGACCTCGACCGTTTTGTTCGACAGCGTCGCCGACCTTCGCTCCGCTTATCCGCCGGAGCATGGCCGCCTGACTTACGGCCGCCACGGCACTCCGGCGCAATGGTCGCTTGCCGAGGCCCTGACCGAGCTCGAGCCGGACGCGGCCGGAACTGCTTTGTTTCCATCCGGCCTCGCCGCGGTCGCAATGGCACTGACCAGCGTTCTTTCGCCCGGCGACGAATTGCTGATGGTCGACAGCGTCTACGGCCCGACCCGGACCTTTTGCGACAAGGAGCTGAAGCGGCTCGGGGTCGCGACCCGCTATTACGATCCGCAGGTGACGGCCGAGCAGCTGGCAAGCCAATTGTCCGGTTCCACTCGCGCGATTTTCCTCGAAAGCCCCGGCTCGCTGACCTTCGAAGTCCAGGACGTGCCGGGCATTTGCGCAGTGGCGCGGACTCGCGGAATAACCACCCTGCTCGACAATACCTGGGCGACGCCCTTGTTCTTTCCGGCGCTGTCGCGCTGCGTCGACCTCTCGATCCTGGCCTGCACCAAATATGTTTCGGGCCATTCCGATGTGATGCTGGGCTCTGTGACTGCAGCGGCGGGCCATTGGGACCGCCTCAAAGCCACCAGCGCCGCATTCGGCCAGTTCGTCAGCCCGGACGACGCCTACCTCTGCGCGCGCGGGCTTCGGACGCTCAGCGTTCGCCTCGAGCGCCACCAGGCCAATGCGTTGGCGGTCGCCCGCTGGCTCGCCGAGCAACCGCAGGTGGCGCGAATTCTCCATCCTGCCTTCGAAAGCTGCCCCGGACACGAGCTTTGGAAGCGCGACTTCAAGGGCTCGTCGGGGCTGTTTTCATTCGTCCTTGCCGGCGGCGACGGGCCGCAGCGCGACCGCTTGGTCGACAGCCTCGATTTGTTCGGGATCGGCTACAGCTGGGGCGGGTTCGAAAGCCTGGCGGTTCCCGCCGACCCGCTGCGCACAGCCAGCGAACAGCAGTGGGAAGGCCCGCTGGTGCGGCTGCAGGTCGGCCTCGAGGATCCCATCGACCTGATAGCCGATCTGGCGCAAGCGCTCGCCGCCTATCCAGCTAGCGCAGGCGGCTGACGAGCATCTCGAAGACTGCCGAATGGATCGGCCGCAGAAATTCGACTCCGGCGACATTGTCCTCGATCCAGCAAACCGTCGCCGGAAGTCCCTCGAGGTCCGCGAATTTGACCCAGACGGTTTCGTCCAACTGCGGCTGCTCGAGAAACTCGAGCTTGCAGCCATCGCGTGAGAGATCGAACACTTGCACCGTGAAATTATGATGGCCTCTGCGGCGCAGCTTCACCATCGCCTCGATGGCGACGCGTTGGCTCTTCCGCGGCGCCTGCTGGCGAGGCTTGCGAAAACCGCTGTCCAGATCCCGCTTCATTGACTCACCCGCCGCGCCGTCATGGGCAAGCCTTGGCGCATAACCGATCGAAGCTCAATCGCAGCCTAAACTTCCGCCCTGAACGGCGTGAAATCGGTCCGCTCGTCGTAGACGTCGACTCCCTCCTTGCGTTTGAGGAAGCCAACGATGGCATAAGTGACCGGAGTCAGGATGACCTCCCAGCTGACCTTGAGGACCCACTGGGTCAGCATCACCGTGATCACCAGGTCGCTCGACCAGCCGGCCGCGCCGAGGAATGCCGCCGGATAGAAAATGGCGCTGTCGACGCCCTGCCCGACGATCGTGCTTCCAACCGTCCGGGTCCACAAATACCGGCCCTGGGTCCACAACTTCATCTTGGCCATGATGAAGCTGTTGGCGAACTCACCCATCCAGAAGGCGGCGATCGACGCGAAGATGATCCGCGGCACCTGGCCAAACACCTGCTCGTAGGCGGCCTGACCTCCCCATTCGCGCGCCGGCGGAAGCGCGACGACGACCGTCGACATGAAAGCCATGAACAGCAGGGCCGCGGTTCCGACCCAGATGCAGCGGCGGGCGCGGGCATAGCCGTAGACCTCGGTCAGGATGTCGCCGAGCACGTAGGACAGAGGGAAGAACAATATGCCGGCTCCGAACGGCCATTCGCCGAGCAGCGGCAAATGGATCATCGCGACCTTGCCGGCGCCGAGCACGTTCGACAGCAACAGGATGGTGACGAACGCCGCCATCGTCAGGTCGAACCAGCGCAGCGGACGGCGATGCAGCTCGCCGGCGTCGACCTTCTTCGGTTGGTGATGTCTCCCCACAGCGCTCGCTTAGAGCGGCCGTTTCGCCAGCGGAAGGCTGCGTTGACGCCCTCCCGACGAATACCTAATTCGGCAGCGCCGCGCGGGTATGATGTAGTGGCAGCCTGTCAGCTTCCCAAGCTGAACGCGCGGGTTCGATTCCCGCTACCCGCTCCAAAAGTCGAACTGCCGGGGGCAGTTTCATTTTTGGAGCACACGAGCGCAGCGAAAGTGGCGACACGGCACATTTGGCGTGGGGGAGATTTCCGTGGAAGAAAACCGGCCTTTGTGGATCGTCGCGACGGTGCTCTTCGTCATCGCCATAATCGGCTACGTGCTCCAGGACTGAGGCGGTTCGGACACTTCGATCCCCGCTTCGATCAGTCGCTTCCTGAGCGCCCCGGCGCACTGGTTGGCCAGCGCCTCGTCATCGCTGCGGACAACGAAATCGGCTCCGTATCCGCCGTCGCGGTAAAAGGGATAGCTGCCGATGGCGACGCCGGGATGCTCGTCCTGCACCTGCTTGAGCAGATCGGCGACGTCGCTTTCCGCCGCGTGCGCGCGGACCGTTACCGATACGACCGGGCGGCCACCCTCGAGCTTGCCGTCGAGCGCTTCGAGCATCGCCTTGGCGATGTTCGGTACTCCAGCGAGAATAAACACATTGCCGATCCGAACGCCCGGCGCGCCCGAGCTCGGGTTCGGGATCAGCTCGGCGCCATCGGGAACCCGAGCCATGCGCAGCCGGGATTCGGTGAGTCCGGGCGATCGGCCGCGGTAATAATCCTCGAGGATCTGACGGGCGCCGGGATGGATGACGACCGGCACGCCGAAGGCGGCAGCGATCGAATCGACGGTAATGTCGTCATGGGTCGGGCCGATCCCACCGGTCGTGAAGACATAGTCGTGGGACGATCGAAGCGCGTTCACCGCGGCGACGATCGCTTGCTCCTCATCCGCGACGACGCGGACTTCCACCAGGCGGATCCCCTGCCGGTTGAGCCATTGCGCGACCTGCGCGACATTCTTGTCCTCGGTGCGTCCCGACAGGATCTCGTCGCCGATGACGACGAGCCCCGCAGTCCAGACCTTCGATTGCTCCGGCACTCGCCTCTCCGGTGACTTGAGCGGCCCGAATGCCTATATGGGGGCCATGACTCAATACATCACCGTCGCCGCCGACGACCGGGTCGAGAGCCGCAACGGCGTCATCAAGCTGCACGGGCCCGAAGGATTCGAGGGCATGCGTCGCGCCGGCCGGCTCGCCGCCGAAATTCTCGACGCCCTCGCGCCGCAGGTCGTGCCCGCTGTTTCGACCGACGAAATCGACGCGATAGTCCAGCGGATGACGCTCGATGCCGGCGGGATTCCCGCGACGCTCGGCTATCGCGGCTTCACCAAAAGCTGCTGCACGTCGATCAACCATGTCGTCTGCCACGGCATCCCTGGTGAGAAGGTCCTCAAGGACGGCGACATCGTAAACATCGACGTCACGCCGATCCTCGACGGCTGGCACGGCGACACCAGCCGGATGTATTTCGTCGGCGATGTCCCGCTCAAGGCGCGCCGGCTGGTCGACGTCACCTACGAATGCCTGATGCTGGGGCTCGAGCAGGCACGGCCCGGCAACCGGCTGGGCGACATCTCAAACGCCATCCAGGTCCACGCCGAGCGCAATCGCTACAGCGTCGTCCGCGACTTCTGCGGCCATGGCGTCGGACGGCTATTCCATGACAGCCCGGAGGTGGTCCACGCCGGCCGTCCGGGGACCGGTCCCGAGCTCAAGCCGGGCATGTTCTTCACGGTCGAGCCGATGATCAACATCGGCCGAGCCGATGTGAAGCTGCTCGATGACGGCTGGACGGCGGTCACCCGCGACCGCTCGCTTTCGGCGCAGTTCGAGCATTCGATCGGGATTACCGAAGACGGCTGCGAGATTTTTACCAAAAGCCCGAAAGGGTTGGATCACCCACCCTACTGAGGCGCCAAAAGAAGATGTTTCGCCACCAAGTCGCGATCGAGCCCGCCGACATCGACCAGATGGGTCATGTCAACAATGCCGTGTACCTCAAATGGGTGCAGGAGGCGGTCGTCGACTATTGGCGCAGCGTTGCCCCGCCCGACGCGGTCGCCCAGCATCTGTGGGTCGCGCTCAAGCATGAGATCTCATACCTCAAGCCGACCTTCCTCCAGGACAGTGTCGTTGCGGAGGTGATCGCCGAGAAGGTCGAAGGCGCCCGCGCCTACTTCACCACCGTCGTCAAGCGCGGCCAGGACGTGTTGAGCGAAGTGAAGAGCTGCTGGTGTTGCCTCGATGCGACCAGCCTGCGCCCCGCCCGCCTCGCCCGCGACGTGATCAGCCGCTTCCTTCCGCCGGTAGATTAAGCGGCCTTTCGCGCCGCGTCCCAGCCGGCGACCAGTTCGCGCGCCCGCTCGACGTCCTCGGGAAAATCGACCTCCCCCCACTCCTCGCCGCTGATATCGAGCGTCCACACCTGCGACCGCTCGGCGAGGTGGTGGATGACGCGCAGGTACCAGATCGTAGTGCCTTCGGGAGTGCGAATGTCGCCCTCGATCGCTTCGCGGAACCGTTCGGCGCCGTCGCCGCGGAAAGCGAGAAGCCCGATAGACTCGCCATTCACCCCTTTGGCGATGCGCTTGCCGATCGCCTCGAGCTGTCCGTCGTCCGCCACGACGACCTTCATGTCGTCCTCGTCATAGCCGTCCTTGCGGTCGATGGTGACGCAGATGCCGTCCTGCGTGTTGGCGATCACCCGGCGCATCAGGGAGTCGGCGACCAAAGTATCGCCGTTCCACACCAGGCAGTCACCGGCCAGCTCGTCCCGCGCCAGGAACAGCGAGCCGAGATTGTCGGCGACCTTGTAGAACGGGTTGTAGATGGTGCGCACGCCGGGCCCGCCGCTGCGCTTCGCCAGCGCCTCCTCGACCAGCTCGTCGCGAAAGCCGGTGACCACCACCGCTTGCTCGACGCCGTTGGCGGCGAGCGTGTCGAGCTGGCGGTCGAGCAATGTTCGTCCGCCGAAATCGATCAGGCATTTGGGCTTGTCGTCGGTCAAATGACCGAGCCGCGAGCCCTGCCCGGCCGAAAGGATGATCGCCTTGTCCATCAGCCGGGCGCTGTGCCTTTCAAATGCGGCGGCGATTAGGCATTACCGCTTCGCTGCCAATCGAGGGATGCCCGGTGTGAAAAAGATCGAGGCCGTCATCAAGCCGTTCAAGCTGGACGATGTGAAGGACGCGCTCCACGAGGTCGGGGTCTCCGGGATCACCGTGACCGAGGTCAAGGGCTTCGGACGCCAGAAGGGCCACACCGAGCTCTACCGCGGCGCCGAATATGTCATCGACTTCCTGCCCAAGGTGAAGGTCGAGGTCGTGGTCGAGGACGTGCTTGTCGAGAATGTCATCCAGGCGATCACCCAGGCAGCCCGGACCGGCCGCATCGGCGACGGCAAGATCTTCGTCCTGCCGATCGACGAAGCGGTTCGGATCCGCACCGGCGACCGCGGCGCCGACGCCATCTAGATGGACGATCCGCGCCTCGCCTCGATGTCGCCCGACGAATTGAAGGCGTCGATGCGCACGCTCGGCTACCGGACCCAGGCGGAGCTGGCCAACGCCATCGGCGTGTCGCGCTCGGCGGTCAGCCTCTGGCTCGAGGGCAAGGTCGGGGTCCCGCGTCCGGTGGCGATGCTGCTTCGCATGCTGATCGCCGCCCAGCGCCGGATCTACTAGGGCAACCACCTCTCGCACCGCTCGTTGCGCCTCCGCACCACATCCAACGAGAAACCGCCGTGCTTGGCACCATTCTCATCATCCTGCTGATCCTGCTGCTGATCGGAGCCCTTCCACGCTGGGGATACAGCAGTGGCTGGGGCTACGGCCCGTCCGGAATTCTCGGGATAATCCTGGTCGTGATCTTCATCCTGCTGCTGATGGGACGCCTGTAGCGGTCGCGCCTCCACCGACCCGGTGAAAAGTTAACCGGCGGCTGGATTCACCCGCGGACCTTCTCGACAAGGCCATCCCAAGCTTCGGATTCGTGAAGTCCACCCGTGCGGCCTCACCGCGCGGGCGGCGCTGCTTGTTCGGAGCTCGGCAGCACCAGGGAGCGTGATCAGATGGCATCGGACGCGGGGAAAGTTCTTTCGAGGATCAAGGACGAGGAAATCGAGTGGCTCGATCTTCGCTTCACCGATCCGAAGGGCAAATGGCAGCATTTGACGATGGCCTCGGGCGTGGTCGACGAGGACATGCTGACCGACGGCTTCATGTTCGACGGAAGCTCGATCGCCGGCTGGAAGGCGATCAACGAATCCGACATGATCCTCAAGCCGGACCTCGACGCCGTCTACGTCGATCCGTTCAGCGCCACGCCGATGATGATCCTGTTCTGCAATATCGTCGAGCCGTCGACCGGCGAGCTCTACGGCCGCGACCCGCGCTCCACCGCAACCCGGGCCGAAGCCTATCTGAAAGCCAGCGGAGTCGGCGACACGGTGTTCGTCGGCCCCGAAGCCGAATTCTTCATGTTCGACGACGTCCGCTTCGAAGACGGCTACAGCGCCAGCGGCTTCAAGATCGACGACATCGAGCTGCCGACCAACACTATGCGCGACTATGACGGCGGCAACCTCGCCCACCGGCCGCGCGCCAAAGGTGGCTATTTCCCCGTCGCTCCGGTCGACAGCGCGATGGACATCCGCGGCGAGATGGTCTCGACGATGATCGAGATGGGGCTGCCGATGGACAAGCACCATCACGAGGTCGCCGCCGCCCAGCACGAGCTCGGCCTCACCTATGGCACCCTGGTCGAGACCGCCGATCGGATGCAGGTCTACAAATATGTCGTCCACATGGTGGCGCGCGACTACGGCAAGACCGCGACCTTCATGCCCAAGCCGATCAAGGCCGACAACGGCTCGGGTATGCAC
>CBIHLI010000030.1:0-9418 GCA_966210575.1 uncultured Sphingomonas sp. | reverse complement strand
CCTTCAAGCGCAAGATGCTGTTGATGAAGCTCAGCCACGCGCTCGACAAGCACGCCCACCAGGAAGAGATGGTGGTTTATCCGGCGCTTCGCGAGGCCAATGAAATGGCCGAGGCCGACACGCTCGAATGCGAGCATGGCTACGTGAAAACCTACATCTACGAATTGAACGAGATGGGCCCGGATGCTCCGAACTGGCTCGAGAAGGTCCGCGAGTTTCGGAACCTCGTCCGCGAGCACGCGCATATGGAGGAAGAGCGGGTCTTCCCAAGCTTCAAGAAGGCCCTGACCGAGGAGCAGAACGCGCGCATCACGACGCTCGTCAATCGCGACGGCTTCCGGATGGCTTAGCCGACCAGGGCCAGCTTCGGCGGCTCCTGCGCGGACAGTTCGACCTTGCCGTTACCGGCAATGCGTTCGATCCGCGCGGCGAGCTCGGCATCGAGCGTGAAGTCGCGGCCGGCGAGGACGGTCGCGTCGCCGCCGCCCGACAGCGGCACGACCAGGCGAACCGTCCCACTTCCGCCGCGGCTCCCGTTGAGCTCGGCGGCGACCGCCGCGACCAGGGCCGAATCCTCGATCCTCACCAGCATCTGCAGCCGCGTGCGGCTGGCCAACGCTTCGAGCGGCTGGAATCGCCTCACCGCGACCCTCGGCATATCGTCGCCCGGGCGCCGATCGATTTCTACGGTCAGAAGCCCGCAGGCGCCGCTCGCCGCCGCTTTCTGAAGCGCGTCGATCGGCTCGTCGTCGAACGCCGTCGCCTGATATTGCCCTGACGGATCGCTGAGCGTCACCATCAGGTAGCGGCGCCCCTTGGCCGACGTCCGCCAGCGGGTGTCCTCGACCATCGCCGCCATGCTGGCGGTCGCCCGCCCGTCCTCCGCCGAGATCGGCAGCGAGGCCAGCTCGGCGAAGCTCCGAACCTTGTGCGCCGCAAGCAAATGGCAGTGGGCATCGACCGGATGGGCCGAGAAATAGAAACCAAAGGATTCCCGCTCGGCCGCCATTCGCTGAGCCAGAGTCCATTCTGTCTCCGGCAAGCGGATCGGCGGGATGCTCGAATCGCCCGACCGGAACAACCCATGCTGGCCGCTCTCGCGCTGGTCGGCGGCACTCGCCGCATGCGCCAGGATCGTCTCGGCGGCGGCGAACACCGACGCGCGCTTCGGCTCGAGGACGTCGAGCGCCCCGCCTCCGGCCAGGCTTTCGATCTGGCGCCGGTTCAGCAGCCGCGGCTCGATGCGCTCGGCGAAATCGTCGAGCGACTTGAAGGGGCCGCGCTCGGCGCGCTCGCGGACCACCGCTTCCATCGCTTTCTCGCCGACCCCCTTGAGCGCTCCGAGCGCATAGCGGACGGCTCCGTCCTCGACGGTGAAATGCGCATCGCTGGCGTTGATGCTTGGCGGCAGACACTCGACCTCACCGCGGCGCATGTCCTCGACGAACAAGGCGAGCTTGTCGGTCTGGGCCATGTCGAAGCTCATCGATGCGGCATAGAATTCCGGGCCGTGATGGGCCTTCAGCCAGGCGGTCTGGTAGGCAATCAGCGCATAGCCCGCGGCATGGCTCTTGTTGAAGCCATAGCCGGCGAACTTGTCGATCGTGTCGAACAGCGCTGACGCCTTTTGCGCCGGAATTTCGTTGCGCGCGCAGCCCTCGACGAAGCGGGCCCGTTGGGCGTCCATTTCGCTCTGGATTTTCTTGCCCATCGCCCGCCGCAGCAGGTCGGCCTCGCCGAGCGAATAGCCGGCGAGCACCTGCGCCGCCTGCATCACCTGCTCCTGGTAGACGAAGATCCCGTAAGTCTCCTTCAGGATATCTTCGAGCATCGGGTGCGGATAGGCGAGCTCGGCGCGGCCGTTCTTGCGGTCGCCGAACATCGGGATGTTGTCCATTGGGCCGGGCCGATAGAGTGCGACGAGCGCGATGATGTCGCCGAAACCGGTCGGCCGGACGCCCGCGAGCGTGCGCCGCATCCCTTCCGACTCCAGCTGGAACACGCCAACCGTGTCGCCGCGCTGGAGCAGCTCATACACCGCCGGATCGTCGAGCGGCAGCGACAGGAAATCGACGTCGATTCCCCGCTCGGCAAGCAGCCGCTGGCCTTCCTTGAGCACCGACAGCGTTTTGAGGCCGAGGAAGTCGAACTTCACCAGCCCCGCCGCCTCGACATATTTCATGTCGAACTGGGTGACCGGCATTTCCGATCGCGGGTCGCGATAGAGCGGCACCAGCTCGTCGAGCGGACGGTCGCCGATAACCACTCCGGCTGCGTGGGTCGAGGCGTGGCGCGGCAGCCCTTCGAGCTTCATCGCCAGGTCGAACAGCCGCTTGACGTCAGCCTCGCCCTTGTACTCGGCCGCGAGCTCGGAAACGCCGTTCAGCGACCGCTCGAGGGTCCACGGGTCGGTCGGATGGTTGGGGATCAGCTTGGCCAGCCGGTCGACATGGCCGTAGCTCATCTGAAGCACCCGGCCGGTGTCCTTGAGCACCGCCCTGGCCTTCAGCCGGCCGAAGGTGATGATCTGCGCCACCCGGTCGCGGCCGTATTTGCCCTGGACGTAGCCGATCACCTTGTCGCGATGGGTTTCGCAGAAATCGATGTCGAAGTCGGGCATCGACACGCGCTCGGGATTGAGGAACCGCTCGAACAGCAGGTCCAGCGCGATCGGGTCGAGGTCGGTGATGGTCAGCGCCCAGGCGACCACCGACCCGGCGCCCGACCCGCGGCCCGGCCCGACCGGAATGTCGTTGGCTTTCGCCCATTTGATGAAATCGGCGACGATCAGGAAGTAGCTGGCGAAGCCCATCCCGATGATGATCTCGAGCTCATAATCGAGCCGTTCAAGATAGGCCTGCTTCTCCTCCTCGCCGCGGCCGGCAAGCCGCTCTTCGAGGCCGGCCTTGGCATCGCGGCGAAGCTGCCAGTCCTCCTGGTCGCTGAGCCGCGGCAGGATCGGGCTGCGCTTCGGCGCCCCGACCGAGCAGCGCTGGGCGACGACGGCGGTGTTGGCGAGCGCCTCGGGTATGTCGGCGAACAGCTGCGCCATCGCCGCGCCGTCCTTCAGCCAGGCCTCCGGCGAGGAGGTCGCCCGCTCGGCGCTCTCCAGATACTGGCCGGCGGCGATGCACAGCATCGCGTCATGGGCGGCGTGGAAACTGGGATCGCGATAGGCGGCGGGGTTGGTCGCGACCAGCGGCAGGTCGCGCGCGTAGGCAAGCTCGATCATCCCGTCCTCGGCCGCTTCCTCGACCGGGTCGCCGCGACGGCTGAGCTCGATGTAGAGCCGGCCGGGATAGAGCGCCTGCAGCCGGTCGAGGTAGGCGGCCGCCTTGTCGCTTCGATTGTCCGCCAGCAGCCGCGCCAGGGCCCCTTCCGAACCGGCGGTGAGCGCGATCAGCCCCTCGCCAAACTCCGCGAGCTTGTCGAACGGAATATGCGGCTGCTCGCTGAGCGGCCGGTCGAGATGCGCCGCCGACACCAGCTTGCACAGGTTGGCGTAACCCGCCTCGTCCTTGGCCAGAAGCACCAGCCAGTCGATCGCCTCGCCGAGCTCCAGCGGCCGGGCGACTCCGAGCGAAGCCCCGATTACCGGCTGGACGCCCTTGGCGGTGCAGGCGTCGGTGAAGGGCATCGCTGCGTACAGTCCGTTGCGATCGGTTAGTGCGACCGCAGGAAAGCCGAGCTTCGCTGCCTGCTCGGCGATCGCCTTCGGCTCCATCGCCCCCTCGAGCATGGTGAAGCAGGAAAACACGCGCAGCGGGACGTAAGGGCCGGTCACGAAGCGATTATGGGGTGCTGAGCCGAGTCGTGAAAGCGGGCCGGCGGGACTTATCCCCAACTAGCCGCGCCAGCGGTCGGCCATGATGTCCCTGATCTCACGCATCCGGCTGCGATAGGTTTCGGCGACGCACTGGCTGGTCTCGCAGCGGTCGCGGAACGACAGGAATCGACCGCGCGTGCGGTTCAGCAGAGTCCGCTGGCGGCCATTGGCTTCGCTCAGCGCAGCGCTGAATTGCGCCGCCATCTGCCGGTCGAGCGCGGCGAGCCCCGGATCGTTGCAGACCGCCACCTCTCCTCGGGAGCTGGCGTCGCTGCAATCGAAGCTGGGATTGGCGCGTGCCGGCTCAACCGGCGCTTCGCCATCCGCCGGGATCGGCTCGGCGACAATTGCATTCTCGAGGCCGGGAGGAACCAGCGGTGCATTCTCCGGCGCACCGGTGCGCACCAGGGTCGCCAGGGGAATCACGATCGCGTCGGCATTGCCGAGCCGAACGACGGTGCCGGTCCCGTCTGCGGCGGACTGGACCATGTAATCGAGGTCGCCGGCCAGCGAACGCCGCCCGCCCGCGGCGGCCACGCCCGGCGGAAGGTCGAGAGACGCCGCCGCGCTGCAGGTGACGGTCGCGAGCTGCTCGTCTACTCCGCGCGCCACCGGCCCGCTCATTCGCAGGAGCGAGAAATCGGCGAGGCGGGTATATGCCTGCTCATCGTCGCCCCGGACCTGGGCGGCGCGCCGGAACAACTCCCGCCGGATTGCGTCGTAAGTTGCCTGCTCCGCACACCAGGCCTTCGGGTCGTCCGGCGTCTCGGCGAGTGCCATCTCGTTGGTGATGACCTCATTGCCGCTCCAGCGATCGTCCCACACCGAGCTCGCCAGAAGCAAGCCTGCCGCGACCGCCGCGACCAGCGCGACGATCAGCCAGACATTGAGCCGCTTGCGCTCCTGCGGGCTCTCTTCGAGCGCGGGATCTTCGTCGTCCATCCTATTGCAAAACGCCTTCGTGCAGCCGCAGGACCCGGTCCATTCGCTGGGCCAGGCGCTCGTTGTGGGTTGCGACCAAAGCTGCGCTGCCCTCGCCGCGAACCAGGTTCAGGAATTCGGCGAAGACCTTGTCTGCCGTGGCTTCGTCGAGATTGCCGGTCGGCTCGTCGGCAAGCACCAACGGCGGCCGATTGGCGAGGGCGCGAGCGACCGCGACCCTTTGCTGTTCGCCCCCCGACAGCTTCGACGGGCGATGGTCGAGCCGTTCGCTGAGGCCGAGCGTGCCGAGCAGCTGCTCGGCGCGCGCCAGCGCCGCGTCCAAGTCAGCGCCGCGGACCAGCTGCGGCAGGATGACGTTTTCGCGGGCGTTGAACTCGGGCAGCAAGTGATGGAACTGATAGACGAAGCCGAGCAGCTCGCGGCGAAGCCGGGTGCGGCCCTCGTCGTCGAGCTCGGCGGCTTCGCGCCCGTCGAGCCGGATCGATCCGCGAAAGCCGCCCTCCAGAAGGCCGACCGCCTGCAGCAGCGTCGATTTGCCCGAGCCTGAAGGGCCGAGCAGAGCGACGATCTCGCCGGGAGCAACGTCGAGGTCGACACCGCGAAGCACGTCGATGGTCACGTCGCCCTGGACGAAGCTGCGCTCGAGCCCGCGGGTCTGAAGGACCGGATCACTCATAGCGCAGCACCTGGACCGGGTCGGTGCTCGCCGCCTTCCACGCCGGATAGAGGGTGGCGAGGAACGACAGGATCAGCGCGATCAGGACGATCGCCAGGACCTCGAACGGGTCGGTCTTCGACGGCAGCTCCGACAGGAAGCGGACCGACGGGTCCCACAGATTCTGGCCGGTGAGAAACTGGATCGCGTTGACCATCCCCTGGCGGAAGAACAGGAAAACCGACCCGAGGATCAGGCCGAGGACGATCCCGAGCGACCCGATCGTCACCCCGACGGTGACGAACACCTTCATCATGCCGCCCCGGCTCGCCCCCATCGTCCGAAGGATGGCGATGTCGCGCATCTTGGCGCGGACCAGCATGATCAGCGACGACAGGATGTTGAAGGCAGCGACCAGGACGATTAGCGACAGGATGACGAACATCGCCACCCGCTCGATGGCGAGCGCCTCGAACAAGGCGGCGTTCATCTGCCGCCAATCGACGATCACGCCCTTTCCCTGCACCGCCGGTGCCAGCGGAGCGAGGATTTGCTCCACCCGATCGGGATTGTCGGTCTGGATCTCGACCGTGCTGACCTGGTCGCCGAGCAGCAGCAGCGATTGCGCGTCCTCGATCGGCATCACCACGAAAGCGCTGTCGTAATCGTAGATGCCGACCTCGAAGACCGCGCCCACCGTGTAGGAAACGATCCTCGGAACGGTTCCTACGACCGTCGACCGCCCTTCCGGGCTGATCAGGCTGATCTGGCTTCCCGGGTAAGCGCCGAGCATCTCGGCAAGGCGCGAACCGACTGCGATCCGATCGCTGCCGGGAGCGATCAGCCGCAGGTCGCCAGATTTGACGTTGCCGGCGATGACCGGGTTCTTGCGGATGTCGTCGACACGCATCCCGCGAACGATGACTCCTTCGACCCGGCCGTTGGCCGACGCCATCAGCGGCTGCTCGATCAGCGGCGTCGCCGAAGTCACCCCGGGCAGCTTGCGGGCCTGGTCGGCGATCTGCTGCCAACCAACAAGCCGGCCTCCGTAGCCCTGGACGATCGCATGGCCGTTCAAGCCCGTGGTCTTGTCGAACAGCTCGGCGCGAAAGCCGTTCATGACACTCATGACGATGATCAGCGCCGCAACCCCTAGCGCCACCGCGATCAGGCTGATTGCAGCGACCAGGAAAATGAAACCCTCGCCCTTGCCGGGCAACAGGTAGCGTCGGGCCACCATCCGCTCGTAACGGTTGAGGATCACGCGGTCAGTCTCGCCAGCGCGCTTTCGGCGCTGATCTCCTCGCGCTCGCCGGTGGCGCGCCGCTTGAGCTCGACGGTGCCGCCGGCGATCCCGCGCGGTCCGATGATCACCTGCCAGGGCAGCCCGATCAGGTCCATCGTCGTCAATTTTACTCCGCCGCGCTCGTCGCGGTCGTCATAAAGCGCGTCGACGCCGGCATTCTGCAGCTTGCCGTACAGCGCTTCGGCGGCCGCCATCGTCGGCCCGTCGTCGGAGCGCATGGTCACGATGCCCACCGCCCACGGAGCCACCGATTCCGGCCAAATGATCCCGGCTTCGTCGTGGCTCGCCTCGATGATTGCCGCGACCAGCCGCGACACGCCGATTCCGTAGCTGCCCATCATCGGCGTCACCATCTGCCCGTCCGGGCCCGACACGCGCAGCCCCATCGGCTCCGAATATTTGTCGCCGAAATAGAAGATGTGGCCGACCTCGATCCCGCGGCCGGTCCGCCTCCGCTCCTCGGAAATCTCCTTCCAGCGGCTCTCGTCGTGGGTTTCGTCGGTCGCCGCATAGGTCGAGCTGACCTCCTCGAACAGGCTGAGGAGACCGGCGGGGTCATCGTAGCGAAGGTCGCTTCGATTCCAGTCGATCTCCTCGAACGCGGCATCGTAGAAGACTTCGCTCTCACCGGTCGGCGCAAGCACGATGAACTCATGCGAAAGATCGCCACCGATCGGCCCCGACGCGGCCTTCATCGGCACCGCCCGGATCCCCATCCGCTGGAAGGTGCGAAGATAGGCGAGAAGCTGGGTGTAATAGCTGAGCCGCGCCGAATCCTCGTCGAGGTCGAAGCTGTAGGCGTCCTTCATCAGGAACTCGCGGCCGCGCATCACCCCGAAACGCGGCCGGACCTCGTCGCGGAACTTCCACTGGATGTGATAGAGCGTCCGCGGCAGGTCGCGATAGCTCTTGAACCCGTCGCGGACGATCGCCGTCAGCATCTCCTCGTTGGTCGGGCCGTAGAGCATTTCGCGGTCGTGGCGGTCCTTGATGCGCAGCATCTCCGGGCCGTAGGCGTCATAGCGGCCGCTCTCGCGCCACAGGTCGGCCGACTGGATGGTCGGCATCAGCATTTCCTGGGCTCCGGCGCGGTCCTGCTCTTCGCGGACGATCTGCTCGATCTTCTTGAGCACCCTGAAGCCGATCGGCAGCCAGGCGTAGATTCCGGCGGCGGTCTGGCGGATGAGGCCGGCGCGAAGCATCAGCTTGTGGCTGACGATCTGGGCGTCGGACGGGCTTTCCTTCAGGACCGGGAGAAAACAGCGGGAAACGCGCAAGCTTTTAACTTCCTTTCACGGGCGTTTGCGGCGGCAGCCCTAGGGCGCGGCCGTGCACAACGCAATCGGTCCAAGCCTGTGGCGCCGCTGACACAGGGTCTCGCGAAAAGTCACCCAAAAACAATTCCCGGGGTTACAAAAGGAGCGGATCGAGTTTAGCGAAGCGACGAGGATTAAGGGGGCTGACGAGCAATCGTCACGCAGGACGCCCGGATCGCTACGCGGTCCGGGCGTTTGCATTTTCAGACAGATAGCTGCCGGATCGCTACGCGGTCCGGGCGTTTGCATTTTCAGACATATCGGCAGCGGAACAGGACCGCGCCAAGTGTGTTGCCACTGTGTGCGCGGCCTTGAAGGGCGCGCATGGACAGGAGGGCAATATGCGAACCCGTTGGATGCTCGTCGTCCTTCTGGCGGCCGCAGCGCCGGGTTCCGCCGTTTTGGCCCAGGCCGCCAACACCACTGGAATCCCCACCGAGACGCAGGAGCGGCTCCAGCGCGGCAGCGGCGATGTTCCGTGGGAAGACCTGATCGGCCTCGTCGGCCTGCTTGGGCTGCTCGGCCTCAAGAGCAAGCATCCCGAGGACGGCTACCACCCGGCTTCGATCGAATAGGTGGAGATTGGCTATGCGAAAGACGATCCTTCTGCTTGCCGCCGTGGCGCTCGGGGCTGTTCCGGCTGCTGCTCAAAACACTGCCGTCGATGCGAATGCGATCGCGGCGAACAATGACGTTGCCGCCGACCCCAACCTCACCGCTACGGAGCCGATCGACAACTTGGCGACGGCGCCTCCCCTGCCCGGGTCGCTCGAGCCCCCGCCGGCTGTCGAGCCTGAAGCCCAGCCCCCTGCGCCAAGGGATCGCGGGTTCCCGTGGGGACTGATCGGCCTGGTCGGGCTAGTCGGCTTGCTTGGACGCGCGCGTCGCTAGAGCCCGTCTCAGCCGATTGAGCCCGCGCCGTCACGCTAGCGAGGAGCTGCTGCCTTGATCCGAGTCGTTGCCAGGACCAAGGCCGTGCTCGCTGGTGTCGCCGGCGCAGCGGCGATGGAGCTGACCGCGCAAGTTCTGCGCCTCGCCGGGCTGCCGGCCGTCGATCTGGTCTCGGAGCTTGCCTCGGTCGTCGCTCCGGATAACCGCCTCGTCGGGCTCGCTGCGGGGATCCTCGCCCATGCTTCGGTCGGGATCGCCTGGGCCTTGTTCTACGCCTATTTCTTCTGGTCGAGGCTGCGCTGGCCGCCGCCCCTGCAGGGACTGGCCTTCGCCGCGATCCCGGCCGCGCTGGCGATCCTGTTCGTCTACCCACAGCTGCAGCAGATGCAGCTGCGCAGCGACATCGTCCAAATCGACTGGCGCGACTTCTTCACGCAGGTTTCAGGCGGCGAGGTGATCAGCATCGTCCTCGCTCACGCCGT
>CBIHLI010000029.1:0-9528 GCA_966210575.1 uncultured Sphingomonas sp. | reverse complement strand
GCCGACACAACGATCAAGACGAGCTGGGAAGACTGGCAGAAAATGGCCGCCGGCGAGCTCGACGGGATGACCGCCTTCATGACCGGCAAGCTCAAGATCGAAGGCGACATGTCGAATGCGATGCAGCTGCAGAGCGTGGTCGCGAAATTGCGAGGGTAAAGTCATTCCAGCGGAAGCCGGAATCCATGAACTCCGGCATCTCTCGTCCTGATGCGCCGTGTCATGGATCCCGGCTCAAGTCCGGGATGACGAAAAGGAGTAGCGATGCAGAAGATCTACCCAGACGCCACTGCCGCGCTCGACGGGCTGCTGTTTGACGGGATGACCATCGCCGCCGGCGGCTTCGGCCTGTGCGGGATTCCCGAGCGGCTGATCGACGCCATCCAGGCGAGCGGGGTCAAGGACCTGACGATCGCCTCCAACAATGCCGGCATCGACAATGAGGGACTCGGCAAGCTGCTGCGCACCCGCCAGGTCAAGAAGATGATCTCGTCCTACGTCGGCGAGAACAAGGAATTCGAGCGGCAATTCCTGGCCGGCGAGCTTGAGGTCGAGTTCACCCCGCAGGGCACGCTCGCCGAGCGGATGCGCGCCGGCGGCGCCGGGATCGCCGGCTTCTACACCAAGACCGGGGTCGGCACCGTTGTCGCCGAGGGCAAGGAATTGAAGGAGTTCGACGGCGAGACCTACGTCCTCGAGCGCGGGATCCGCGCCGACCTCAGCGTTATCAAGGGCTGGAAAGCGGACGAGAGCGGCAACCTCATGTTCCGCAAGACCGCGCGCAACTTCAACTTTCCGGCCGCGACCTGCGGCAAGGTCTGCGTCGCCGAGGTCGAGGAGATCGTTGCGGTCGGCGAGCTCGACGCCGACTGCATCCATCTGCCGTCGATCTATGTGAAGCGGCTGATCCTCGGCGCGCCGTACGACAAGAAGATCGAATTCAGGACCGTTCGCGAAAGGGAGCCCGCCTGATGGCCTGGGACCGCAACCAGATGGCGGCGCGGGCGGCCAAGGAGCTGCGCGACGGCTATTACGTCAATCTCGGCATCGGCATCCCGACGCTCGTCGCCAACAACATTCCCAAGGGCATGACGGTCACCCTGCAGAGCGAGAACGGGATGCTCGGAATCGGCCCGTTCCCCTATGACGACGAGGTCGACGCCGACCTGATCAACGCCGGCAAGCAGACGGTCAGCGAGCTGCCGGAAACCTCCTACTTCGACAGCGCCGCCAGCTTCGGAATGATCCGCGGCGGCCATATCGATCTCGCCGTGCTCGGGGCAATGGAGGTCAGCGAGAAGGGCGACATCGCCAACTGGATGATCCCCGGCAAGATGATCAAGGGCATGGGCGGGGCGATGGACCTGGTCGCAGGGGTCAAGAAGATCATCGTCGTCATGGAGCATGTGTCGAAGAACGGCGATCCCAAGTTCATCCCCGAATGCACGCTGCCGCTGACCGGCAAGAACGTCATCGACATGATCATCACCGACCTTTGCGTGTTCCATCGGCCGGACCATGACTCGCCGTTCAAGCTGATCGAACTGGCGCCCGGAGTGACCAAAGAGGAAGTCCGCGAGAAGACTTCGGCGAAGTACGTCGAATGAAGGCGTGGGCCGCAGTCCTGCTGGCGTTGCTGGCTGGCTGCGGCGCGCCCGAGCCGACCGTCATCGACGGCTCCTCGCCGCAAGCCTTCGAGCGCACCACCAAGCAGGCGCGGCGCGAGATTCCGGACGCCGACCGGCTGCTTTTCGACCGGGCGCTGCGCACCGTCGGCGGGCGTTGGCATTCGGCGCGTGACGCCGACCAGCTCGCGCGCGTAACCTTCGACGGAATGACCGGGGCGGACGTCGTCGCCGACCAAAAAATGCGCGAAACGGGGAGGCAGCAATGAAGAAAATCCTCGTCGGACTGATCGACGCGGCGATTGGAGGCGCAGCGCCGGCCCAACCGCAGCAGGCGAACATCGAGCTCTGGCGGCTCGACTGCGGCGACTTCGTCATGAAGCGCTTCGGGGCCTGGTTTTCCGATACGTTCCAATATCCGGAAGGCGCGCGACCGCTGGTCGGCAGCTGCTACCTGATCCGCCACGGCGACCAATATATGCTGTGGGACACGGGGCTCAGCGACGCGCTGATCGGCAAGCCGGTCGATAATGAAGAGCAGACGATGTCGCTCAAGCGCTCGGTCGTCGACCAGCTGGCCGAGATCGGCGTCAAGCCGGAGCAAATTGCAATCGTCGGAATTAGTCACTTCCATGCCGACCATACCGGCCAGGCAGGGCATTTCACCAATGCCAAGCTGGTGATCGGGGATGGCGACTGGAGCGCGCTGAAGGCGAGCCAGCATCCCGGCCTCAAGGATCCCAAGCAACATCTCGCGCACTGGCTGAGCGGCGGCGGCAAGGTCGTCGCGGCCGGCGGCGACGTCGATATCTTCCACGACGGCCGGGTGATCATGCTGGCGATGCCGGGCCACACGCCGGGGCACAGGGCGCTGCTGGTCAAGCTCGCTTCGGGACCGGTGCTGCTGTCGGGCGACCAATATCATTTCACCGAGGCGGTCGCGAACCGCGGCGTGCCCTCGTTCAACATGGACCGCGCCGACACGCTCGCCTCGCACGACCGGTTCGAACGGATCGCCGCCAACCTCAAGGCCAGGGTCGTGATCCAGCACGAGCCAGCCGACGTCGCCAAGCTGTCGGCCTTTCCGCAGTCGGCGAAGTGAGCCGGGTTTCTGGCTAATAGATGCGCGAGGGGGCATTCACTCCGAAGCTGCTGACCGTCTTTCGGGAGGGTTATGGTGCCGGTGAGCTGAAGGCCGACCTGGTCGCGGGACTGACGGTCGCGATCATCGCCTTGCCGCTGGCGATGGCGCTTGGAATCGCCAGCGGCGCGAGCCCGCGCGAGGGGCTGGTGACGGCAATCGTCGCCGGCTTCCTGATTTCGGCGCTGGGCGGATCGCGGGTCCAGATCGGCGGGCCGACCGGCGCCTTCGTCGTCATCGTCGCTGGGGTGATCGCGGCGCACGGCATCAGCGGCCTGATCCTCGCCACGATCATCGCCGGGCTGATCCTGATCGTCGCCGGCTATACGGGCGTCGGTCGGCTGATGCGCTACGTGCCGATGCCGGTCGTCACCGGCTTCACCGCCGGGATCGCGGTGATCATCGCCTCGAGCCAGTTCGGCGACTTCGTCGGTCTGAGCGCCGGTCCGGCGCCGGCCGAGTTCATCGATCAATGGGGCGCTTATGCGGGCGCGATCGGCACGATCAACTGGATGGCGCTGGCGGTCGGCGCCGGCACCCTGGCGGTGATCATCGCGCTCAAGGGAATCGCTCCCAAGGCGCCCGGCTATTTGATCGCGATCGTTGCCGCGACCGCCGGCGCGGCGCTGCTCGACCTTCCCGTCGAGACTGTCGGCGACCGGTTCCAGTCGATGGCGACCGGGTTGCCCCTGCCGCGACTGCCGCAATTCTCGCTGCCGATGCTGCGGGAAGTGCTGCCCAGCGCCTTCGTCATTGCTTTTCTTGCGGGTATCGAAGCTTTGTTATCAGCAACTGTTGCCGATGGAATGACCGGCCGCCGCCACCGCTCGGGGCAGGAGCTGGTCGGAATGGGCGTGGCCAATATCGCCTCCGGATTCTTCGGCGGCCTGCCGGCGACCGGGGCTATCGCCCGCACCGCCACCAACATTCGCGCCGGGGCGAAGACGCCGATGGCGGGGATCTTCCACGCCCTGTTCCTGCTCGTCTTCACGCTGGTCGCGGGCCGGTGGCTGGCGCTGGTGCCGATGACCGCGCTCGCCGCCGTGCTGCTGATGGTCGCCTGGGGGATGAGCGAGTACGACCGCTTCGTCGCCTTGGTGCGCACCGATGCCGGCGAGCGCGGCCTGCTGATCCTGACCTTCCTGCTGACCGTGTTCGTCGACCTGACGGTCGCGATCGGAGTCGGCGTGACGCTCGCCGCGCTGCTGTTCATGATGCGGATGAGCGAGACCGCCGGCCTGGTCGCGGTCGACGTCGAGGAGGAGCCGGAGCTTCGCGACAAGCTACCCCCCGGTGTCGAGGTCCTCCGCTTCACAGGGCCGATCTTCTTCGGCGTCGCCAGCGAGATGCTCGAAGCGCTCAGGCGATCAGGAGAGCGGCCGCGAGCGATCGTGCTTCGGATGGAACAGGTCCCGTATATCGACGCGACCGGCGCCAATGCGCTTGCGACCTTCACCCGTCAGGCGAAGACCGCGGGAACCGAGGTGTGGCTGGCGGGGATGCAGGCCCAGCCGCGCGAGTTCCTCGCCAAGTTCGAGCCGCGCTTCGCCGGCGCCCGGCGCGCGTCGAGCTGGTCGGCGGCGCTGAAGCGGCTGGCGACATAGGCGCTTGCGCCGGGACTCGCGAAAGAGGAAGCTTGCCGGGGGAGGAGTGAAGCGATGAGCGCTGCTGCGAAGATTGCCCTGGTGGTCGCGGTTCTGATCGTCGGCTTCCTGTTTGCGCAAATGGCTTACGGCGGCGGCAGCTAAGCGTTGAGATGAGCGAGCTTCCGCATCCGGCCTCGGTCCTGGTCGCGCGGTGGCAGGGCCATCTCGCGCACGATCGCCGGCGCTCGCCGCACACGGTTCGAGCCTATGTCGGCACCGCCCACCGGCTGATCGAGTTTCTCGGCCAGTATCGCGGGGAGCTTGTCGAGCCGGCGGGGCTCATCGAGGTCAGCGCCGCCGACCTTCGCGCCTTTCTCGCGGCTCGGCGCAATTCGGGACTCGGCGCAGCATCGGCCGCGCGCGAGCTGTCGGGGGTTCGCGCCTTTCTTGGCTATGCCGCCGAGCAGCAGGGCAGGGCGCCGCAGGTGCCGCGAACCCGGGCGCCACGGCGGCCCAAGACCCTGCCGAGGCCTTCAGCGCCCGACGAGGTGGTGGCGTTGGCCGAAGATGCGGGCGCTTTCGCATCGGAACCGTGGATCGGCGCCCGCGACCTCGCCATCCTGCTGCTGCTCTACGGGTCCGGACTGCGGGTGTCGGAGGCGCTGTCGCTGACCGCGCGCGACCTGCCGATCGGCGAATCGATCCGGGTCACCGGCAAGAGGTCGAAGACTCGGATCGTGCCGGTCGTGCAGGCGGTACGCGAGGCGATCGCCGATTACGTGCGGCAATGCCCGTATCCGATCTCCGGCGACCTGCCGCTGTTCGTCGGCGCCCGCGGCGGGCCTTTGAGCGCCGACCTGGTGCGGCGTGCAGTGCGGGCGGCGCGGACCCGGCTGGGCTTGCCGCACACGCTGACTCCGCACGCGCTCCGCCACAGCTTCGCGACCCATTTGCTGGCGCGCGGCGCCGATTTGCGCTCGCTGCAGGAGCTGCTCGGCCACGCCAGCCTGTCGTCGACGCAAATCTATACGAAGGTCGACGCGGCGCACCTGCTCGACGTCTATCGGCACGCGCATCCGAGGGCATGAGGTAGCCGCGGCGCACCTCTAGTGGGGAAGCGAAGCACGCCGCGGCGCGACTCCTTGGCCCCGAATGTCTTAACCGGACCAAGCGCTTAGGTCCGAAGCGGAGCAGGTTTTTCAGCCGGCCTTGTGGGTCGCCAGCCGCCAGATAAATGCGAGCAGGATCACGACCAGGACGGTGTTGGCGACCGGCGCCAGGAACTGGTCGACCTGCTCGAAATCCGAACGCAGCCGGAAGCCGGCGGCGGCCAGCAACGCGGTCCAGGCTAAGGTGCCGAGCGTCGAGGCGATCAGGAAGCTTCGGAAGCGCATCTTCAGCAGGCCCGCTGGAATCGACACCAGCGAGCGGATAGTCGGGACCAGCCGGCCGAGCAGCACGAAAGCGATGCCGTGGCGTTCCATCCAGCCGTGAGCGCGCTCGACCTCGCGCCAGTTCACAGTCAGCCAGCGGCCGTGCTTCTGGACGATCGGCTTGAGGCGCTGGATGCCGATCGCGCGGGCGGCGAGGTACCAGAAGATGTTGCCGAGCATCGCCCCGGCCGTCCCCGACAGAATCACCAGCGACAGCTCGAGCTTGCCGTTGGCCGCCGTCACTCCGGCGACCGGCATGATGACTTCCGACGGGATTGGCGGGAACAAAGTTTCGAGGAACATCAGGAAGCCGACGCCGAGATAGCCCGATTGCTCGATCAGGCTGACGACCCAATTGCTCATCGGGCCGCGAGCCGGCGCTCGACCGCCTGCCAGAACATTCCAGGCGTGTCGGTTCCGTTCAGCGCATCGATGGCGACGATCCCGGTCGGCGAGGTAACGTTGATTTCGGTCAGCCATTGTCCGCCGATGACATCGAGCCCGATGAAAATGAGGCCGCGCTTCTTCGCCTCAGGTCCGATGACGGCGCAAATCTCTTCCTCGCGCGCCGTCAACTCGGTCTTCGCCGCCTTGCCGCCGACGGCGAGGTTGGAGCGGATCTCGCCTTCGCCCGGAAGGCGGTTGATGGCGCCCGCCACCTCGCCGTCGATCAGGACGATGCGCTTGTCGCCCTCGGCGATCTCCGGGAGGAACTTCTGGATCACGTGTGGCTCGCGATAGGCGCCGTTGAACAGCTCCATCAGGGAAGCGAGGTTGCGGCCGTCGCCGCCGATCCGGAACACCGATCCGCCGGCAAAGCCGTGCAGCGGCTTGATGACGATCTCGCCGTGCTCGGCGAGGAACTTGCGGGTCAGTCCAAGCGACCGCGTGATCGCGGTCGGCGGCATGAACTGAGCGAAATCCAGCACCCAGATTTTCTCCGGCGCGTCGCGGACGCTGGCCGGATCGTTGATCACCAGGGTTTCGCTTTCGATCCGCTCGAGCAGGTGGGTGGCGGTGATGTAGCCGAGGTCGAACGGCGGGTCCTGGCGCATCAAAACGACGTCGATATCGCGGCCGAGGTCGAGGATTTCGGGCTCGCCGAAGCGGTAATGATCGCCGGCAACCGGCTGGACGGTAACCGGCCGGGCCATCGTCCACAGGCGGCCCTCGGCGTAGCTCAGGTCCTCGGGCGCATAGTGGTAGAGGGAATGGCCGAGCTGCTGCCCCTTTAGCATCAACGCGAAGGTGGAATCGCCGGCGATGTTGATCCGCTCCAGCGGGTCCATCTGAACGGCGACGCGAAGCGGCATTTACGGGCGCCTAAGCGAGGCCGCGGATTTTGTCACCCTTGCCAGACGTCGGGCAGGTGGCGCGGCAGCCGGCGCGGGACGATGAACAAGGCGTCGATCCGGACATCGTCGCCGGCGCGCATGTAGCGCGGCGCCAGCCGCTCGGCGGCGACCGCGACCCGGCGCAGCCGGTAGCGGTCGAGCGAGAAGGCGGCGGCGTCGACGCTCGAACGAGCCTTGACCTCGACGAACGCCAGGACCCGGCCGCGGCGGGCGACGATATCGACCTCGCCGCCCGGAACCCGCGCCCGCCGGGCGAGGATTCGCCAACCGCTGAGACGAAGCCACCAGGCGGCAATGGTCTCGGCGCCGCGGCCGCGTTTCTCCGCCCGCTGGCGCTTCATCGCCGCGAAAGCTCGAGCGCGCGCGCGTAAGCGCGCTTGCGCGGGATGTTCAGTCGTTCGGCGACTTGTGCAGCGGCGCGCGATGGCGACAAGTTCGCCATCGCCGTCTCGAGGAGCGAATCCAGCTCATCGTCGCTGACCGCTTCTGCTTCGACCGGAGGGCCGACGACGACGACGATCTCGCCTTTCGGAATCGTGTCGGCATAGCGGGCGGCCAGGTCGGGCAGAGTGCCGGTGACGCACTCCTCGTGCAGCTTGGTGAGCTCGCGGGCCACGGCAGCGTCGCGCCGGCCAAGCTGGGTCGCCAGCGCCAGTAGTGCGTCGCCGAGCCGCGACCCGCTCTCGTAGAAAACCAGCGTTGCCCGCACGTCCGCGATCTCGGCTATCGCGTCGGCACGCGCCTTGGCCTTGGCGGGCAGGAAGCCGAGAAAAAGGAAGCGGTCGGTCGGCAAACCGGCCAAAGTGAGGGCGGCGATCGCGGCGCAGGGACCGGGAACGGTGTGAATCTGGTGCCCGGCCTCGCGCGCCGCGCGGACCAGTTTGTAGCCGGGGTCGGAGATCAGCGGCGTGCCGGCATCGCTGACCAAGGCAATCGCTTCATTGCCGAGGCGCTCGACATATTGGGCGCGGTCGGCATCGGTCGAATGATCGTCGTAGCGCCGCATCGGCACCCTCGCGCCGGCATGGGCGAGCAGCCGGGCGGTGACGCGTGTGTCCTCGACCAGGACCAGGGCCGCGTTGCGAAGCGTTTCGGCGGCGCGTGGCGACAAGTCGCCAAGGTTCCCGATCGGCGTGGCGACGACGTAAAGTCCGGGCTCCATCGACCGATCATCAGCGATCGCGCCGCAGCCCGCAAGCGGCCCGAAAAATCGCCTGCTTCCAATGTGCTGCGAAAAGAGTCATTGTGCGGAACGATCAGTTTCCGGGGGAGGAGCCTGATGATAGCCTTGGTGATCGCGGCTGCGATGATGGTGCAGGTCGGCTCGGCCGACCGCACGGCCTACCGGACCTGCCTGAGCGATGCGGTGACAAGCGCCAAGGGCGCGAACGTCGCGGTCGACGGCTTCAAGGATTATGCTCGCAAAACCTGTGCGGCGGTCGAAGACGGTTTCAAGTCGAAGCTGGTGTCGTTCAACGTCAAAAACGGCATGTCGAAGAAGACCGCCGCCGAGGACGCGGAAGTGCAGCTCGACGATTATCTCTACACGGCCGAGGAAAAGTACCGCTATTCGTTCGATCAGCCGAACTAGAGGTCAGGCCGCGACTTCGGCTAGGATCCGGTCGAGCACCAGCCGCCCTGCGGGCGTGACGGCGATCTTCCCATCCGATCGGTCGAGATGGCCGCTTTCGACCAGCCGATCGACGCACCCCCAGTCGACGACGGGAACACCGAACCGCTTCTGAAGCGCGGCAGCGTCGATCCCGTCGCTGAGTCGCAAGCCCATCACCAGCGCCTCGTCGGCCGCTTCGCTCGGCGCCAGCGGCGCTTCCTCGACGATCGCTTGGCCGTTGCGATCGAGGGCCGACAGGAAATTCTCCGGCTTGCGGTGCCGCACCGTGCGCGCGCCGAGGCGGCGGCCATGCGCGCCCGGGCCGACGCCGGCATAATCGCCGTAACGCCAGTAAGTGAGGTTGTGGCGGCTCTCGGCGCCCACAGCGGCGTGGTTGCTGATTTCATAGGCCGGAAGCCCCGCCGCGGACGTCACGGCGTCGGTCAGCTCGTAAAGCATTGCGGCGGCCTCGGCGTCGAGCGGCTCGAGCGTTCCGGCCGCGGCCATCGCCGCGAAGCGCGTCCCCGGCTCGATGGTTAGCTGGTAAAGCGACAGATGGGTGGTTCCAAGCGACAGCGCTTTCTCGAGCGCCGCCGCCCAGCGCGCTTCACTGTCGCCGGGCAAAGCGTAAATCAGGTCGAAGCTGACCCTCGGAAAGTATTCTTGCGCGATGTCCAGCGCCGCCAGCCCTTCGCTCGCCGAATGGGCGCGGCCGAGGACGCGCAGCGCCTCGTTGTCGAAGCTCTGGAGGCCGAGTGACAGGCGATTGACTCCGG
>CBIHLI010000028.1:0-9662 GCA_966210575.1 uncultured Sphingomonas sp. | reverse complement strand
GCCGGGCGGAATAGCCATTGCCAACGCCGAAGACCGGCAATAGCGTTGAGAAATGGGGGACATTTTCAAACGAGCGCTGGCCGCCGGCTTGTTCGTCGCATTGCCGATGAGCGCGGCCGCCAACACTTGCCCGCCGCGCGAGCCGGGCACTTATCCGTGGTCGACCGACGGCACGATGCCGGGGGACGAGTGGGCGTGGGTTTTCCTCGAGCTCGATAAAAAAGCCAGGGCCAAACGTTGCCTGATAGGCAAGAACAATATCGACGATTCCGACCGTCGGTTCTTCGTGTGCCGGGCGATGCAGGAAGACTGGCGCCCCGCGTCCGATGAGGCCGGCCAGGCGGTCGCGTCGACCACCGTGAAGCGCTTCTTCATCATTCGCGGCCCGGACCATGAGAAACTCATGCGGGCAGCTCGCAAGCGCTACCTCGCCGAGCATTCGAACGAACGGCCCGATTGCTACCCTGAAGGTTAGCTCAGAAGGCCCTGGCGATCCCGACGTTGAACTGCAGATAGCGGTAGGTGAAGCCGGTGCTGACCGGGGTGTTGGTGTAGAGCAGGCCGCCGGTCAGCGCCCAGTCCCTGTGGAAGGCCGGGCTGGTGAAGCGGGCGTTGAGGTAGCGCGAGCTGCGCCATTTGCTGGCTGAATCGCGCTGCGCGCCATAGCCGGCGGCGCCGAGCAGCTGCCAGCCGTCGACGAAGCGTCGAACCTGCACCACCGGCAGCACCTCGGCGTACCAGCGCGGCGAGTAATAATCGAACTGGCCGGGATCGCTGCTTCGGAAATAGCGGGTCCGAAGCTGCGCGCTTAGCCCCCATTCGGGCTTCACGACATGGACGTAGGTCGCGCGCAAATGGCTGCGGACATTGCCGCCGGTGAACGGCTGGACTCCGGCGAACAGGGTGAGAATGTTGCGGTCGTCGGCCGGCAGGTCGATGGCCGCGCCGGCGAAGGTGTAATAGATCCGTCGAGTGACGCCGAGCGGGGTTTCGACGATCTCTCGCTCGACGAACAGCTCCTTACGGATCCGCGCCTCGTCGTGGATCGACGCCGAGCCGAGGACCGTATTGCCGTCGGTGCCGACGGTCGCGTTCCATTTCCACGCGCCGAGACTATCCGCCGCGCGCAGGTAAGCTCGCTCCATCGTGCGGCTCTCCTGGCCGAGCGGCGTGAATTTCGCGCGCTCGATGCGAAAGCCGAGCCGGCGCTCGGGGCCGTCGTACCGCAGGTCGAAGCTGATTCCGGTCTTGAGGACGACGGTATCCTCGGCATCGGACGAGTAGAAGACGTCCGCGCCCGCTGCCGGCGCGGAGGCAGCGGCGGCGAGCGCGAGGGCCAGCGAAACGCCGGTCACTTCGTGCCCCATTTCTTGCGAAGCCCGGCGATTTCGGCGGCGTAGCCCCACACGCACACCGGCTGCATCATCAGCGCGTAGCAAAGCAGGTAGAAGACCAGCCCGCCGGGATTGTGGCGGACCTTGAGCCCCTGCCCGCGAAACATCCGCGACTGGGTCCGGAAGATCACCAGGTTCCACAGCGCGGCCAGCGGAAGCACCGCCAGGGTCATCAGCCCGGCGATCCAGTAGAGCTGGAAAAGCACCGCCGCCAAGACGCCCGGGATGAAGACCAAGGTGTAGGTCAGGTCGAGCGGCAGGAACAGCAGGTTCCACCAGATGAACATCGCCGTCAGCCGCGGCTTGAACAGCAGGGATTCGTGATGGTGGAGCGCTTCGACCAGGCCGCGCGACCAGCGCTGCCGCTGGCGGGCGAACTGGCGGAATGTGTTGGGGGCGTTGGTCCAGGCGATCGCGTCCTCGGCATAGCCGATGCGATAGCCGCGATTGAGCAGCGCCCAGCTGACGACGATGTCCTCGCCGACCGTCTCGGGCCAGCCGCCGACCTCAACCAGCGCCGGCTTGCGATAGATTGAGAAGGCACCCTGCGCGACGAGCGTTCCCTGATACAGGCTCTGCATGCGCTTCACCGCGGCAATGCCGTGGAAATAGTCCCACTCCTGCGCGCCGGTAATCAGATTCTCTCGCGAATTGCGGACCAGGATTGCCCCGGCGACCGCCTGGGTTCCGGGCGGGTCGGACAGCAGCCGCTCGACGATGAATGTCAAAGCGTCGCTGTTGAGCCGGGAGTCGCCGTCGACGGTGACGATCAGGTCGTGCGAGGCCATTCTGAGCCCGTCATTGAGCACTGCCGACTTGCCGCGATTGTCCGGGAAGTTGAGGACCCGCACATCGATGTTCGGAAGGAAAATGAGATCGTCGACGGCGCGCTGCGCGACTTCGGCGGTGCGGTCGGTCGAGCCGTCGTTGAGGACCAGCACCTCGAGCGGGCCGGAATAATCCTCGGCGGCGATCGTCTTCAACGTGTCGGCGATCGCCGCTTCTTCCTGAAAAGCGGCGATGAGGACCGTCACGCCCGGATAGGAGGCTTGCTGGCGGCGTTGCGGCCGGCGGTCGAGCAACAGGCTGACCACCAGGAACATATTCATGAAGCCGGGAACGTAGGCGATGAAAGTGATCGCGAAGAGCGCGAACAGCGGGTGAGTCGATTCGCCGAGCGACGCCATCCACGGGCGCGAGACGATGACGCTGAACAGCAGCCAGCACAGCGCCGCGAGGCAGGCGATGGCGAACTTGGCGGACACGCGAAGATAGACGCGCTGCCCCTTGCGCAGAGGCGCGCGAGCGTCTGATGCCATGAGTGTTGAACCGACCCCGCGTTACCCGTTGCCCGGCAACCGGTTATCGCATCGGCCGTTAAAGTGCGCTAAACATTTGATTTATAACGGATATATCTTAATCCATTCTGGATTCACTCATGGCCGCGCAAAAGCAGGCTTGCGTCGCCATAGCTGTAGAAGCGGTAACCGTGGGCGATGGCGTGGGCATAGGCCGATTTCATAGTGTCGAGGCCCATCAGCGCGCTGACCAGCATGAACAGGGTCGATCGCGGCAAGTGGAAATTGGTCATCAGGCCGTCGACAGCCTTGAAGCGATAGCCCGGGGTGATGAAGATCGCCGTGTCGCCTTCGAACGGTTGGATCGTCCCGTCGTCGCCGGCCGCGCTTTCGATCAGCCGGAGCGAAGTGGTTCCGACGGCGATGATTCGGGCGCCGGACGCGCGCGCCGAGTTAAGGCGATCGGCCGTCGCCGGATCGATCCGGCCCCACTCGGCATGCATCTTGTGCCCGGCGATCGTCTCCGACTTGACCGGCAGGAAGGTGCCGGCACCGACATGCAGGGTCACCGTCTCGCGCCTCACCCCCCAACGGTCGAGCGCGTCGAACAGGCGCTGGGTGAAATGCAGCGCCGCGGTCGGCGCCGCGACGGCGCCCTCCTCGCGGGCGAACACCGTCTGGTAATCCGCGCGATCGGCGTCGTCGGCCGGCCGTTTCGAGGCGATGTAGGGCGGCAACGGCATCTGGCCGGCCCGCTCGACCAGCTGTTCTATAGGTTCCTGCCCGTGAAATTGGACGAGAAAAGTCCCGTCGTCCGAGCACCTGACCGCGGATGCGGAGACCCCGCAGGCGAAATCGACTCGGTCGCCGGCGCGCAGCCGCCTGGCGTTGCGGACGAACGCCCACCAGCTTCGCGGCCCTTCGCGCTTGTGCAGGGTAACCCCGATCCGGGCGTTTCCGCGGCGCCCTTCGAGCTGCGCGGGGATGACCTTGGTATCGTTGAACACCAGCACGTCGCCCGGCTCGAGCAGGACCGGCAGGTCGATCACCTCATGGTCGGAAAGTCCGGCGCCGTCGACCAGCAGCAGCCGGGCCGAATCGCGCGGCCGCGCCGGGCGCAGCGCGATCCGCTCGGCGGGAAGGTCGAAATCGAAGTCGGCGACGCGCATCAGCGCGCCGATTAGCTTCCGATCGTGGCTTTGACGATCCTGGTCGGCTCGGCCGGCGGCTCGCCGGGCGCGATCTTGTCGACCGCGTCCATTCCGGCGGTCACCCGACCGATCACCGTGTAATTGCCGTTGAGCGAGCCGTTCGGCACGAACATGATGTAGAACTGGCTGTTGGCGCTGTCGGTGCTGTCGCCGGTGCGGGCGGCGGCGACGGTCCCGCGAAGATGAGGGAGCGCGTTGAACTCGGCCTTGAGATCGGGCAGCTGCGAGCCGCCCTCGCCGGTCCCGGTGGGATCGCCGCCCTGCGCCATGAAGCCCGGGATCACCCGGTGGAAGGGTGTGCCGTTGTAAAAGCCGGCCCGGGCCAGCGCCTGGATCCTCTGGACATGCAGCGGCGCGGCGTCGGGGCGAAGCAGGATGACCACGGTCCCGCCGTTCGACAGCTGCAAGGTGAGCCGGTTGGCCGGATCGGCGGCTACCTCGGCCGGGGCGTTGATCGGAAGCGCCGGCTGCGCCGGAGGCGCCGGCTGCGCAGCGATCAAGACGAAGGCAGCGAATGGAAGGGCGAGCAGTTTCATGTTGGGGCTTCTCTTAGGTGCGGGCGAGTTGCCGAGCGACGTCAGCGGCAACGGCGGGCGTCACGAACTTGTCGATCGACCCGCCATAGCGCGCGATCTCCTTAACCAGCCGCGACGCGATCGGCTGGAGCGAAACCGCGGCCATCAGGAACACAGTCTCGATCTTGCTGTTGAGCTGCTGGTTCATGCCGGCCATCTGGAACTCATATTCGAAATCGCCGGCTGCCCTGAGGCCGCGGATGATGATCGATGCGCCCTCGCGCTCGGCGAAGTCCATCAGCAGCGAATCGAAGTCTACGACCTTGATATTGCCCTCGATCCCGGCGGTTTCGCGGCCAACCATTTCGAGCCGCTGCTCGAGCGAAAACAAGGGCTGCTTCGACGGGTTCGTGGTCACCCCGATCACCAGCCGGTCGACCAGATGCGTCGCCCTGCGGATGATGTCGAGGTGGCCCAGGGTGACCGGGTCGAAAGTGCCCGGATAGACGCCGACGCGTTCCATTATCGATCCCGCTCGATTGCGAAGCGCGCGATTGCGCGCAGCATGTCCGCCTCTTCGCCATGGTCGGACAAATGGTCAATGGCTTGCTCGACCAGCACCCGCGCCTGCTGGCGGGCACGGTCGGGCCCGAGAAGGGAGACGAAGGTCGCTTTTCCCGCCTTGGCGTCCTTGCCGGTACGCTTGCCGGCGGTCGCCTCGTTGCCGCTATGATCGATGAGGTCGTCGGTAATCTGGAAAGCGAGGCCGATGTTGCGGGCATAGCCGCGATAGGGCGTCCGGGCCTCGCGGGCGAGGCGGATGATGATGCACGGCGCCTCGACCGCATATTCGATCAACGCGCCGGTCTTGAGCTGCTGCATCCGGGTGACGTCGGGAAGCTCTAGCGACCGCCCCTCGGCTGCCAGGTCCATCATTTGCCCGCCGGCCATGCCGTTCGGCCCCGAAGCCTGCGACAGCTCGAGCACCAGGTCGGAGCGGACGTACGGGTCCTTGTGAGTCGCTTCGTGGGCGAGGATCTCGAAGGCCAGCGCGTGCAGGCTGTCGCCGGCAAGCACGGCGGTGGCTTCGTCGAACGCCTTGTGGACGGTCGGCTTGCCACGGCGAAGATCGTCATTGTCCATTGCCGGAAGGTCGTCGTGGATCAGCGAATAGACGTGGATCGCCTCGATCGCGGCCGCGACCCGAAGCGCCTGCTCGTCGTCGATTCCGAACAATCGCGAGGCGGCGATGGTCAGGAGCGGCCGCAGCCTCTTGCCGCCGCCGATCGCGGCATGGCGCATCGCCGCGAACAGGGAATCGCGGCTGTCCCCAGGTGCTGTCAGCAGGCGCGAGAAGAAATCGTCGACCTCGGCAGAAACCCGGTCGGCTTCGGCTTCGAGGTCGAGCCGCGTGCCGTCGACGATCTCAACCGGCATCGAGCGGAGTCACGCCCGACGGCTTGCCATCGCTTGCAAAAGCGATCTGCTCGATCCGCGCCTGGGCGGCCTTGAGACGCGCCTCGCAATGACGCTTCAGGCGATCGCCCTCCTGATAGAGCTCGATCGACTGGTCGAGCGGCGCCTCGCCCTTTTCAAGCGTCCGGACGATCTCCTCGAGCCGCGCCAGCGCGGCTTCGAAGCTCAGATCGCTCGGGCTCGCGTCGGTTTGGGGCTCGGGCGTGTCCATGCGGCGAAGGAATGAGCCTCTACAGGCCGCGAATCAACGCTTGAATGGATCGCGGATGCCGGGGAGGATTTCGTCCGGCGCCAGGGTTTCTCCGGCCTCGGCGGCCGCAAGCGCAGCCTCGGCGTCGCGGGCATGCTGCTCGCGCTCGGCACGGAGCTCGTCGATCAGCGCCTGACGGTCCTCTTCGAAATGCGAGTCGGTCGGAGCCGCGGTTCCGGCGGCTTTCTGCGCCTTGGCGACCGCCGCATCGAGCTCGCGCTGGCTGGTCAGGCCGAGGGTCACCGGATCCTTCGGGGTGATGTTCGCCATGTTCCAGTGGGTGCGGTCGCGGATCGCCGAGATCGTCGTCCGGGTGGTTCCGATCAGCTTGCCGATCTGGCCGTCGCTGAGCTCGGGATGGTTGCGCACCAGCCAGGCGATCCCGTCCGGCTTCTCCTGACGCTTCGACAGCGGCGTATAGCGCGGGCCCCTGGTCCGGCGGACTTCATCCGGCTTCTTCTGGATCTGCAGCTTGTAGTCGGGGTCCTTCTGGCCCTTCTCGATTTCCTCGTGGGTCAGCTCACCGGAACGGATCGGGTCGCGGCCGGTCAGCTTGGTCGCAGCCGTGTCGTCGGCGATCGCCTGGACCTCGAGGATGTGAAGGCCGCAGAATTCGGCGATCTGCTCGAAGGTCAGCGAGCTGTTCTCGACCAGCCAGGCGGCGGTCGCATGGGGCATAAGCGGCTGGGCCACTCTCATCTCCGTTTGAAATGAATAGGGCCGCCCCTCTCGGAACGGCCAGTCGACCGGACGATTACTCTCGGCGCGGCTGCTCGGCAAGTGCCTGGCGCTTTATCCGCCGACTTCGAGGACGATCTTTCCGACATGCTCGCCGGACTCCATCCGGGCATGCGCCTTGGCCGCCTCGTCCAACGCGAACGTCGAGTCGATTACCGGCTTGAGCCGGCCGCCCTCGACGAACGGCCAGACGGTCCTGGCGATTTCGTCGGCGACCATCGTCTTGAACTCGACCGAGCGCGGCCGAAGGAAGGAGCCGGTCAGCATCAGCCGCCGCCGCATAAGTTCGGGAATGGTGATTTCGGCCCTGGCGCCGCCCTGGAAGGCGACCGAAACGTGGCGCCCGTCGTCGCCGAGGCAGGCGAGGTTGCGCGGCACGTAGTCGCCGCCGATCATGTCGAGCACGACATCGACGCCGCGCCCGTCCGACAACCGCTTGACCTCTTCGACGAAGTCCTGGGTGCGGTAATTGATGGCGTGGGCCGCGCCCAGCTCTTCGGCTCGCCGGCACTTGGAATCGGTCCCGCAAGTGACGATCACCTTCAGCCCGAACAGATTGCCGAGCGCGATCGCCATCGTGCCGATGCCGCTGGTGCCGCCATGGACCAGGACGGTGTCGCCGTCGGCCGCGAAGCCGCGCTCGAACAGGTTCGACCAGACGGTGAACAGCGTTTCGGGAATCGCGGCCGCTTCGATCAACGAGAGCGCTTCCGGCACGGCAAGGCAAGTCCCGGCCGGGGCAACGCAATATTCGGCGTAGCCGCCGCCTGAGACCAGCGCGCAAACCGTCTGGCCTAGCAGGGGCTCCGCGCCCTCGCCCGCCTCGACCACCTCGCCCGAGATTTCGAGGCCGAGGATATCCGGCGCTCCGGGGGGCGGCGGATAGAGGCCGCGGCGCTGCAGGATGTCGGGTCGGTTCTCCCCAGCCGCGGCGACCTTGACGAGCAACTCGGCCCTACCCGGACTCGGCACCGGCCGCTCGACGAGCGCCAGCTCCTCGGCCCCGTCGGGTTGCGGGGCCACGAGTGCCTTCATCGTCGCCGGAATGCTGCTGGTCACGATGCGGCGGCTTATTGACTTGGGCGCTTGCCGGGTCAACGATTCGGCCATGGACCTGGAAGACCTCTTCCCGAGCAAGCCCGGCGACCCGCTGGCCGAGCTCAAGAAGCAGGACCTCGACCCAATCTCGATCGAGGAGCTCCACGAGCGGATCGCGGCGCTCAAAGAGGAAATTGCCCGGGTCGAGGCGCATATCGAACGGGTCCAGAGCCATCGCTCGGCGGCCGAAGAGCTGTTCAAAAAGCCGTAGCGTTCAGCCTGCGAACAGGCGGGCGCCTCCATAAACTGGGGATAAGCGGCACCGCGCCTCTTGATTGCGCGTTGCCCGCATATGACATTGGAATGAGAGAGCCCGGGCCTCTCCCGGAGCGGTGGGAGTACCAACCTAAATGCCTAGTTTTGCTCGCGAACTCGAACAGACCCTGCACAATGCGCTTGGCGAGGCCAGCCGCCGCCGGCACGAGTACGCGACCCTCGAACATCTGCTGATCGCCCTGATCGACGACGAGCATGCGTCGAAGGTGATGACCGCCTGCGGCGTCAGCCGCGACGAGCTTCGCGCCAGCGTCAAGCATTACCTCGACAATGAGCTCGGGGCGCTGGTCGCCGACACCAGCACCGACCCGACGCCGACAAGCGGCTTCCAGCGAGTAGTCCAGCGTGCGATCCTGCACGTCCAGTCGTCCGGCCGCGACGAAGTGACCGGCGCCAACGTGCTCGTCGCCTTATTCTCCGAGCGCGAGAGCTACGCCGTCTATTTCCTCCAGCAGCAGGACATGAGCCGGCTGGATGCGGTCACCTACATCAGTCACGGGGTCGGCAAGGGCGAAACCCCGGCCGAAGCGCGGCCACCCGAAGGGGTCGAGGACAAAGGCGAAAAGGAGGGCAAGAAGGAAAGCGCCCTCAAGCAATTCACCGTCGACCTCAACGAGAAGGCGCGCGCCGGCAAGGTCGACCCGCTGATCGGGCGCATGCCGGAGGTCGACCGGACCGTGCAGATCCTGTGCCGGCGGTCGAAGAACAATCCGCTCTACGTCGGCGATCCGGGCGTCGGCAAAACCGCGATCGCCGAAGGCCTCGCCCGAAAGATCATCGAGGGCAACGTCCCCGACGTGCTCAAGCCGGCGACCATCTACGCCCTCGACATGGGCGCGCTGCTCGCCGGCACCCGCTACCGCGGCGACTTCGAGGAGCGGCTGAAGGCAGTGGTGTCCGAGCTCGAGAAGCTGCCCGACGCGATCCTGTTCATCGACGAGATCCACACGGTGATCGGTGCCGGGGCGACATCGGGCGGCGCAATGGATGCGTCCAACCTGCTGAAGCCGGCGCTGTCGTCGGGCGCGATCCGCTGCATCGGCTCGACCACCTACAAGGAATTCCGCAACCATTTCGAGAAGGACCGGGCGCTCCTGCGGCGGTTCCAGAAGATCGACGTCAATGAACCGACGGTCGACGACACGATCAAGATCCTGGCCGGCCTGCGGACCTCGTTCGAGGGCCACCACAACGTCCGATACACCACCGACGCGATCAAGAGCGCGGTCGAGCTCAGCGCGCGCTACATCCATGACCGCAAGCTCCCCGACAAGGCGATCGACGTGATCGACGAGGTGGGCGCGATGCAGATGCTCGTCCCTCCCAGCCGTCGGAAGAAGGTTATCACTCCCAAGGAAATCGAAGCGGTCGTTGCGACGATGGCTCGGATTCCGCCCAAGTCGGTG
>CBIHLI010000027.1:0-9709 GCA_966210575.1 uncultured Sphingomonas sp. | reverse complement strand
CGACCAACCATCTCGACGCCGAAAGCGTGCAGTGGCTCGAAAAACACCTGGTCGACTATCCGGGCAACGTCATCCTCGTCACCCACGACCGCTACTTCCTCGACAACGTCGTCAACTGGATCCTCGAGCTCGATCGCGCGCGTTATTACGTCTACGAAGGAAACTACTCCACCTATCTGGAAAAGAAGGCGAAACGACTCGAGCAGGAGGAGCGCGAAGAGGCCGGCAAGCAGAAGGCGATCGCCGACGAGCTCGACTGGATCCGGCGCTCCCCGAAAGCCCGCCAGGCCAAGTCGAAGGCGCGGATCAGGGCGTTCGACGAGCTGGTCAAGACGCAGGAAAACCGGGCGCCGGCCAAGGGCGAGATCCTGATCCAGATGCCCGAGCGGCTGGGCAGCAACGTCATCGAGGCGAAGGGCGTCACCAAGTCGTACGGCGACAAGCTGCTGTTCGAGAACCTGTCGTTCAACCTGCCGCCGGGCGGGATTGTCGGCATCATCGGACCCAACGGCGCCGGCAAGACCACCCTGTTCCGGATCATCACCGGCCAGGAGCAGCCGGACGGAGGCGCGATCGACATCGGCCCGACCGTCCACCTCGGCTACGTCGACCAGAGCCGCGATTCGCTCGATCCCAAGCACAATGTCTGGGAGGAGATTTCCGACGGGCTCGACATCTTCAAGATCGGCAAGCACGAAATGAACACCCGCGCCTATGTCGGCGCCTTCAACTTCCGCGGCCCCGACCAGCAGAAGAAGGTCGGCCAATTGTCGGGCGGCGAGCGCAACCGCGTCCACCTCGCCAAGATGCTCAAGGAGGGCGGCAACGTCCTTTTGCTCGACGAGCCGACCAACGACCTCGACGTCGAGACCCTGCGCGCGCTCGAGGACGCGCTCGAGAATTTCGCCGGCTGCGCGGTGATCATCAGCCACGACCGCTTCTTCCTCGACCGCCTCGCCACCCACATCCTCGCCTTCGAAGGCGACAGCCAGGTCGAATGGTTCGAAGGCAATTTCGAAGCTTACGAGGAGGACAAAAGTCGGCGGCTTGGGCCGGAGGCGGACCGGCCCCACCGGATGACGTATCGGAAGCTTACGCGTTAGGATTGGGCGCGGAGGCGTCGCGTTAAACGCTCAATATTGACAGCCGTCATGGCTCCTACGCGTCGGCCGAGCGATTCGGGGGCAATGCGATGGAGGACGGCGCATAAACGCGCGAAGCGTGCGCAGCGGCTACGACTGCGGTCGCAGAAAGCGCTCTGAGATAAGCATTGAGCTCAACCAGCGTGCGGTGGAACAAGCGCGCGGCCTTATCGACAACGGGCTCTACGTCGTCGACGATTGGCTTGACTGGAAAGACCACCGTCGCTCGGCGGCAGACGAAGATGCCTTCATCGAGCGTAATGGGCTCGCCGAATACGCAAACTGGCACCTGGGGATCGACGACGAGGAGCCAGAAGATTCCAAAGCGCGCTTCCACTACCCGTATGGCGATTTCGCCAGAGTGCATCGTTGCGCGCTGCTGAGCGCGGAGGGGCAGGCCGAACTGCTCGTTCTCGGTGACATCGAGCTTGCCGCCGAGCAGTTGCTCGAAAGGATGGGAGAAGGAGGCGAAAGGCATGACCGTAAAGCTTCACAGGAGCGGGGAAGCGCATGCGGAGACGTTGATCCGGGAGGGCCGCGTCGTCCGTGACGAGCGCGATGACTGGAGTGAGCACCAGCCGTCCGCCGAGGAAGAAAACAAGTTCATCGAGCGCCACGGATTTACCGAATATGGCAAGTGGCATCTTGGAGCGGATGACCAGGAACCTGCCGACACCAAGGCGCATTACAAGTTCCCCTATGGAGATTTCCGCAAGGTCCACCGCTGCGCCTTGCTCGCCGCGGAAAGTCGGGCTGGGCAGTACGGCCATCGCGACATTGAGCTCGCCGCCGCCCATCTCCACGGCGCGATCGACGCAAAAGCCGGCGCGGATTGACAAAGCGACGGTTGCGGCGCCCTTCGGTGAGGTGATCGAATTACGGACGCTCCTGTGGGTCTGGCAGACACAAGCGTCCGGTCGCTGGTATTTTCTCAGCATTGCAGAGGAGAAATCGGCGGAGATCCGTGCTGCGGCTTTCGCGGGACTGCGCGGCTTTGGGTCGGTGCGCGTCGAGGCGACCATCAACGGCGTCACCTGGCGAACTTCGGTGTTCCCGCAAAAGAGCGGCGGTTACATCCTTCCGGTCAAGGCGGATGTGCGCCGGAAAGCGCACATTGCCACTGGCGAAGAGGTTAGGGTTGAGTTGGAGCTGCTTTAGTCGCGCAGAGCTGCCGCGCTCGCCGCATAGTCCTTCGCCATTTGCGCGAGAATCATCGATGCCCGCTGATCGTTGGTCGAATCGGCCAGCCGCTTGCACCGCGCCGCCTGATCGGCGAGCGCGCCGGCCTGTTCATCAGTGACGTCGATGATCAGATTGACCGCGCCCTTGAGATCACCACCCGCATCGAAATAGGGAGTCGGGTAGGGCCGGCAGGCGAAGCGATGCCCGTCGGGGCGCTCGGCGATGATGATCTCGTCACGGATTTCCCGCTTTTCCCTGATCGCCCTAGCCATCGGGCATTTGTCGTGCGGCAGCGGATCGCCGGCTGTGGTGTAGAGGTGCCAGGTGACGCACCATCGGTCCTCGCCGAGGCGCGGCTCGCGGCCGACGAAGTCGACGCAGAACTGGTTCCAATAGGTCACCGCGCCATTGGCGTCGGTCGTATAGACCGGCACCGGAAGCCCATCGAGGACGGATCGCCAATTCTCGCCGTTGCGGAGCGCATCGAGAGCGATGTCGAGCAGCATTTGGACGCTTGTATTCGCGTGCATGATATCCCGGCGGGTCGTAACTTAGGTTAGGAACCTCAACCGGTGGCGGCTGTTTGCGTTCCCTCTGCCGTCAACAAACTGAAAAGATTGGCGTCATAGTGTCGTCCGGGCAACAGCGAGTGAAGGCTAGCGCTCAGTGACGACCTTGGTCGCTGGGTGCGGCTCGTCGCTGAACTGGCCGTGGGCCATGTGGTCGCCTTTCGTGACACTCTCATGGGCTTCCGGGTCTTCGACCTGGTCGCGTTCGGCCTGGGTCCCAATGTCGCGCTGCAGATTGCCGCCGCCGCTGCCCCGCTGGGCAGCAGCTTCCGATTCGTCGATGGCGGCTTCGATGATGCCGCTGTCGTCGTTGCGTTTCGCCGTTTCGGCGCGGCGCTCGCCTCTGGTCTCGGTCATGGCCTTGCTCCTTGCTGGAGCGAACGGGCGTCGAAGGGCAGGGTTCCGCTAGCGCAGGCGCTTGACCCGAAGCCGGCCGTCGGCGCCGGGCTTCACATCGAAATTGGGGATCGCGCGGAGCAGGTCGGACAGCCGCGTATAGCCGTAATTGCGGGTCGCGAAGCTCGACACCGCCTTGGCCCGCTGGCCCAGCTCGGAGAGGCTGGTGTAGCCCTCCTCGTCGCGCTCCGAGGCCTTGTAAGCGTGGCCGAGCAGCTCGAGCAGCTCGTCGTCGACCGGGCGTTCCTCGACGCTGAGCCCGGTCTCCCCTTCGACCGGCTGGTTGGCGACGAGCGCGGCGACATCGAAGAAGCGGGTGCAGGCCTGGCGGAAGCCGAGCGGCGTCTTGGCCGTGCCGAAGCCGTAGACGGGGAGGCCGTCCTCGCGGATCCGCTGGGCCAGCGGCAGGAAATCGCTGTCCGACGACATGATCCCGAAGCCGTCGATATTGCCGCGATAGAGCAGGTCCATCGCGTCGATCGTCATCCGCATGTCGGTCGCGCTCTTGCCTTTGACAACGTCGAACTGCTGCATCGGGATGATCGAGTGAAGGCCGGTCAGATCGCCCCAGCCCTTGAGGCTTGCCTTCGCCCAATTGCCGTAGGCGCGGCGGATGTTGATCGTCCCGAGCTCGCCGAGCACCAGCAGCACTTCGTCGAGATGGTCGGGCGAGGCGTTGTCGGCATCGATCAGCAAGGCGATGTTGAAGTCGCGCGTACCGTCGCTTCCGTTGCTCATCGTCCCGCGAATCCTCACTGCTTGGAGTCCCATCTACCGCGGCGTCGCGGAATGACCACAGCTGACCGCGCAACCTGTCGCGTACATGAACCGTACATGATCGATGCGGGAACGAAACGCCTTCTCGTGCACTGAATCCGCATGGGATTTCCGGGGAAAGCGTTTTGGAGGACCAAGGTTATGAAAAGACTGGCACTTACCGCCGCGCTGGCCGGCAGCCTTGCCGCAACCGGCTGCGCGACCAACCCATATTATGGCAACCCCTATTACGGCGCCAACCAGCCGTACGGGTATCAGTATGACTCGCAGGGTCGCCGAATCGCGACCGGCGCTGCGGTCGGCGGAGCCGCCGGCGCAATCGGCGGGGCGATCATTCCTGGCGTCAGCACCGTCGAAGGGGCGATCGCCGGCGCGGTTCTCGGCGGAGTTCTCGGAGCGGTGATCAACAACCGGCAATATTACCGGGATACTCGCGGCTATTGCTATTACGTCGACCAGTACGGCCAGCCGCATTACGATTATAACGTCCGCTGCTAGTTGATTGCGCTTCGTGACTCAGGCGGGGCGGAAGCTACCTTCCGTCTCGTCGAGCACGAACAATCGCCCTTCCGCGATCGAGAAATGGGCGCCGTGGAGCTTCAGCCGTCCGTCGGCCTCGCGATCTGCAATCCACGGAAAGCTCCTGAGGTTGGCCAGGCTGAGCTTGACCGCTTCCCGTTCCATTTCGAGCGCTGCGTCGGCGTCCATTTCGGGGTGACGCGCGCGAACGCGCTGGCGCGCATCGCTGAGCTGCCGCACCCAGTCGGCGATGAAATGGCCTTCGCCGGGCTCGGCCCCGTCGAACTGGCCGGTCAGCGCCGCCGCGCAGCCCCCGCACGATTCATGACCGAGCACGAGGATCTCCTCCACCTCGAGCTGCGTGACCGCGAATTCCAGGGCCGCGGACACGCCATGATAGCCCCTCGATGTCTCGTACGGCGGGGCGAGATTGGCGACGTTGCGGACGACGAAGATCTCGCCGGGACGGGTGTCGAAGATTTCGGCGGGATCGACCCGGCTGTCGGAGCAGGCCAGCACCATCACCTTCGGGCTCTGGCCTTCAGCCAGGTCCGACCAGCGCTCGCGTTCCTTCGGCCAGCGGGATTGCCGGAACCGGCGATAGCCTTCGACCATTCGAGTGAAGCGCCCCATGGCGGTTGCGCTAGATCGCCGCCGCGGGGGTGGCAAGCGGGCCGGAGCATCGCTATCTGGCGCGCATGAACGCCCCAACGGCCGTACCGCGACAGCGCAAGCCCGACTGGATCCGGGTCAAGGCGCCGACCAGCCCAGGCTATCATTCGACCCGGCGGCTGATGCGCGAGCTCAATCTTGCCACCGTCTGCGAGGAAGCGGCCTGCCCGAATATCGGCGAATGCTGGACCAAGAAGCACGCGACGGTGATGATCCTGGGCGACACCTGCACGCGCGCCTGCGCCTTCTGCAACGTCAAGACTGGAATGCCGAGGGCCGTCGATCCCCTCGAGCCCGAGCATGTCGCGACGGCCGCCGCCGAGCTTGGGCTCGAGCATATCGTCGTCACCTCGGTCGACCGCGACGATTTGCCCGACGGCGGCGCGTCGCAGTTCGTCAAGGTGATCGAGGCGCTCCGCAAGCGCACTCCCAACACGACCGTTGAAATCCTGACCCCGGATTTCCGCAACAAAGCGGACAGCGCGGTCGATGCGATCATCGTCGCCGGGCCGGACGTCTACAATCACAACCTGGAGACGGTGCCGCGGCTCTATCCGACGATCCGCCCGGGCGCGCGCTACTATGCGTCGCTGCGTCTGCTCGAGAGCGTCAAGCGCAAGGCGCCGCACATCTTCACCAAGTCCGGGCTGATGGTCGGCCTGGGCGAGCAGCGCCTCGAGGTCCACCAGGTGATGGACGACATGCGCTCGGCTGGCGTCGATTTCCTGACCATGGGCCAATATCTGCAGCCGACCCCGCGCCACGCGACGGTCGAGGAGTTCGTCACTCCGCAGGCATTCGACGCTTATGCGGCGATCGCCCGAGCCAAGGGCTTCCTGCTGGTCGCGGCGTCGCCGCTGACCCGATCGAGCTATCACGCCGGCGACGATTTCAAGAAGATGCAGGAGGCGCGCAAAGCGCAGCTGGAGCGAGCGATCGGCTGATGCCGAGGCACAGTGAATCCCGCCATCTCCCTTACACGCCCGAGCAACTTTTCGAGATGGTTGCCGACGTTGGCCACTACGACGAATTCCTGCCCTGGGTGGTCGCGGTGCGGGTCCGCTCATCGAGCGAGACCGAGACGCTTGCCGACCTTGTCGTCGGCTTCAGCGCCTTCAAGGAACGGTTCACCAGCCGGGTGGTGAAAGAGCGGCCGGACCGGATCGTCGTCGACTATGTCGAGGGCCCGCTCAAATATCTGCACAACGAGTGGCGCTTCGAGCCTGCCGGCGACGGCGGCACCAACCTCCACTTCTCGGTCGATTTCGCCTTCCGGTCGCGCCTGTTCGAGGCGCTTGCCGGCCAGATGTTCGACCGGGCGCTGAGGCGAATGACGGGCGCGTTCGAGCAGCGCGCCGCGACGCTCTACGGCATCAGCAGGTCGAGCGCGCAGAGCGTCGCCTGAAGCCGCACGCCGGCCCGGCCGACGGCATCGAAATGCTTCTGGTCGGCGACGATCTGCGATGGATCGGCGTCGCGCTCGGCTCGTGCGAAGACGACCGTTCCGACCGGCTTGGTCGGCGTTCCCCCGCCGGGTCCCGCGATCCCGGTGATCGCGACGGCGATGTCGGCATTCGACGCTGAAAGCGCGCCGCGCGCCATTGCCCAGGCAGTCGCGACGCTGACCGCGCCAAACGTCTCGACGACTTCCGAGCTGACTCCGAGATCGTCGATCTTCGACGCGTTCGAATAGGTCACGTAGCCGGCTTCGAAGATCTCCGACGATCCCGGGATCTCGGTCAGAGCGGCGCAAACCAGGCCGCCGGTGCAGCTTTCCGCCACCGCCACGCGCCGGCCGAGCTTGCGGTTGGCGTCGACCACTTCCTTCGCCTTGTCGTACAGTTCCTGCGGGAGAAGCCTTTCACTCATTCGCTCATCTCCAGACGGATATTCGCCACCGCCTGCGCGGCAATGCCCTCGCCGCGCCCGGTGAAGCCCAGACGTTCGGTGGTGGTCGCCTTGATGTTCACCTGGCTTTGCCGAACGCGCAGGATCTCAGCGATCCGGGCGCGCATTTGCTCCCTATGCGGGGCGACTTTGGGCGCTTCGCAAATCACGGTGCAGTCGACGTTGTCGATCACGCCGCCAAGCTCGCGAACCAGAGTGGCCGCGTGCGCGAGGAAGCGGTCCGATGAGGCGCCCTTCCACTGCGGATCGGCCGGCGGGAAAAACTCGCCGATGTCGCCGAGCCCAGCCGCCCCCAGCAGCGCGTCGGTGATCGCGTGCAGGACGACGTCGGCGTCGCTGTGGCCGGCCAGGCCGCGCTCGTGCGGAATTTCGATCCCGCCCATCATGATCGGGCCGTTGTCGGCAAAGGCGTGGACGTCGAAGCCGACGCCGGTGCGGGAAACGAGCCGCGCGGCCAGCCATTGCTCGGCGCGAGCGAAGTCGGCGGTGGTGGTGATCTTCTCGAGCGCCGGATCGCCTTCGACCGCCGCGACTCCGAGACCGGCGGCGCGGGCGACGGTGGTTTCGTCGGTCGCCGCCTGGCCGCTCCAGGATTCATAAGCCCGGCGAAGCGCCCCGAGCCGGAACGCCTGGGGTGTCTGCACACGCACCAGCCCGCTACGGTCGACCGGTGTTTCGATCTGGTCGCCCGCGCGCGCCAGAGTGTCGCCCACCGCAAGCACCGGCGCAGCCCCGTCGAAGAATTCGAGCGGCGCGAGCAGCCGGTCAATGACGGCGGGGGGGCAGAAGGGACGGGCGGCATCATGCACGAGCACTACATCGCTGGCGATCTGGCCGAGGCCGGCGCGGACGGAATCGGCGCGCTCGGCGCCGCCCTCGATCAGCGGCCCGACGTCGAGCCCCGCCAGCGCCTCGTTGGCAAGATCATGTTGGCCGGCACCGATCACCACGCGCAGGGCGCCGATCGCCGGATGCGAGGCCAGAGCCTCGACTGCGCGGCGAAGGACCGGCTTGCCGCCAAGCGGCCGATACTGCTTGGGCAGACCGCCGCCGAGGCGCTCGCCCTTGCCGGCGGCGACGATTAGCGCTGTCACGCTCATGGAGCGCGGCTCTAGGGCCGCTCGCCTTGTCCGCCAAGGGCTGGTCGCCTACATGCCGCGATCCCATGAGCGTCCTGAAGCCCATACAAGTCGGACCAGTCCGGATCGACTCGCCAGTAATCCTGGCGCCGATGACGGGCGTCACCGACCTGCCGTTCCGGCGGGCGGTCAAGCGCTACGGCGCCGGGCTGACAGTCAGCGAGATGATCGCCAGCCAGGCGATGATCCGCGAGACCCGCCAGTCGCTGCAAAAATCCTTGTGGGACCAGTCGGAGCAGCCGGTGTCGCTGCAGCTTGCCGGCTGCGAGCCCAAGGTAATGGCCGAAGCCGCGCGTCTCAACGAGCAGCGCGGCGCCGCGATCATCGACATCAACATGGGCTGTCCGGTCAAGAAGGTGGTCAATGGCGAGGCGGGGTCGGCGCTGATGCGCGACCTACCGCTGGCGGCGGCGATCGTCGAGGCGACGGTGGAAGCGGTGAACGTGCCGGTCACCCTCAAGATGCGCATGGGCTGGGATCATTCGAGCCTGAACGCGCCCGAGCTGGCGCGGATCGCCGAAAGCGCGGGCGTGAAGATGATCACCGTCCACGGCCGCACCCGGTGCCAAATGTACAAAGGGGACGCCGATTGGCGCTTTGTCCGCAAGGTGAAGGACGCGGTTTCGATTCCGGTGATCGTCAACGGCGACATATGCTCGGTCGAGGACGCCCGCTCGGCGCTTCGCCAGTCGGGCGCAGACGGAGTGATGATCGGCCGCGGCGCTTACGGTCGCCCCTGGCTGCTGGCGCAGGCGATGGCCGAGTTGACCAAGGATGGCGCCTGGAGCGAGCCGTCGCTCGACGAGCAGCTCGAAGTCATGCTCGGCCAGTATGACGAGATGTTGTCGCTTTACGGACGGCACACCGGCGTCAACCTCGCCCGCAAGCATATCGGCTGGTACACCAAGGGCCTGCCCGGCTCGGCCGAGCTTCGCAATCGGGTCAACCAGCAGGATGACCCGGACACGGTCGTGGCGATGCTCCGCGATTATTATGCGCCTTGGCTGACGCGCGCCGCTGCCTGATCGCGCGTTTTTGAACCGGCGCCGGGGGGCACGATGACACTTCCTTCTATCCTGTCTCGCTTGCGCTTGCCGGTGATCGGCGCGCCGCTGTTCATCATTTCCAACCCCAAGCTGGTGATTGCGCAGTGCACGGCCGGGATCGTCGGCAGCTTTCCGGCGCTCAACGCGCGTCCGGCGGCGCAGCTCGACGAATGGCTGCACGAGATCACGGAAGCGCTGGCGGCTCATGATCGCGAACATCCCGACCGGCCGGCGGCGCCGTTCGCCGTCAACCAGATCGTTCACCGCTCCAACGACCGCTTCGAAGCCGACATGGCGGTCTGCGAGACGTGGAAGGTGCCGATCGTCATCACCTCGCTGGGCGCGCGCGAGGAGCTCAA
>CBIHLI010000026.1:0-9712 GCA_966210575.1 uncultured Sphingomonas sp. | reverse complement strand
GGCGGACCCGAGCAGGTGCTGATCGACTGCAATGTCGAGGCCGGCGAGGACTATCTCAAAGAGAAGTTCGAAGCCGCGCTGAGCGCGTCGCTGCTCAGCGGCGAAGCGCGCCAGGCGGTCGAGCGGGCCTATCAGTCGGTCCGCCAGGGCCATGACCAGATGAGCCAGCTGAAGCATGGGCTGGAAATAGAAAGCTGAGGCAGGCGGCATGCGGCTGCTCCTGTCGAGCAGCCGCTCATTTTAAGGGGATTCCTCTCCGGCCAAGGAGTAGCCCAAATGAAACCCCTGTTGTCCGTCGCAATCGCGGCGCTGGCGCTCGCCGTCCCGGCGACCGCGCAGAGGCCCGCTGCCGTCGTTCCGATTGCCCTCTATAGCTACGGCTACGCGCCAAGTCCGATCGTTCTCCGGGCCGGCGTGCCGGCAACGATGGTTTTCACCAACCGCTCCGGAAAAGGGCACAGCTTCAAAGCCCAGGCCTTTTTCGCCGCGGCACGGATTCAGAGTGGCGCCGTCCACGACGGCGAAATCCATTTGAAAGGCGGCCAGAGCATGTCCGTAACGCTAATTCCGGCGGGCGGGGCCTATCCGGTGCACTGCAGCCACTTCTTCCACGATCAGCTGGGCATGAGAACGACGCTTTACGTGCGCTAGTGCGAGCCCGTGCCGGTGTCGTTAAGCTGGCGGTCCTCGGCGGCGATGGTCATCGGCGATTGGGAGCGGTCGAGCTCCATCCAGTCGCGGGCAGGCAGGTCGTAGATCATGTCCATGACCTCGAACTCGAGTCCGCCCGGCTGGCTGGTGTTGCTGTTCCACAAGGCCACCACCCCGCTCTTTTTTTCGGGATCGAACAGGATCAGCGAGCGATAGCCGGCGACTCCGCCCCGGTGGCCGACGACGCGGTGGCCGGCATAGTCATAGCTTCGCCAGCCATAGCCGTACCAGGCGGTTCCGAGCCGCTCGAGGAACTTTCGCAGCCGCCCGCGCTCGCCCGGGGTTTTGACCAGCGGCGCGTGGATCGCCCGAAGCACGTTTGGTGAAACGACCCCCGGCATCTGGCCCATTTGCGCCAACATCCACAAACTAAGGTCCTTGATATTGCTGTTGATCCCGCCCGCCGCCGGCACCCGGTAATAATTGTCGTTGAGCTCGATTTCCTTGCGACCGGCATTGTGCGGCCGGGCCCAGCTGCGCGACTTCATCAGCCCTTCACGCGTGACGCTGGCGCTGGTCATCCCGATCGGGTCGAAGAGCTGCCGCTTCAGCGCCTGTCGATAGGGCGCGCCGGTTTTCCGCTCGACGATCTCTGACGCGGCGTCGTACGCGACATTGCCGTAGCTCCAGCAGGTCCCCGGCTGGCAGATCAGGTTGAGCTGGGCGAGCTGCATCCGCAGCAGCCCCGCGTCCTGCCCCTCTTCCAGCTTGTTGTCATAGGCGTTGCGATACAGGCCAAGGCGGTGGCTCAGGAGGTCGCCGACAGTCGCCCGCTGTTCGGCCCCGCCCGGAAGCCTGAGGGTCTTGCTGTAGTTCGCGACTGGCGCCGACAGGTCGACCTTCCCTTGCTCGGCGAGCTTGGCGACCATCGTCGCCGCCGCGCCCTTCGACACCGAAGCCCAGCGGAACACCGTCTCCGGAGTGACCGGCTCGCCAGACCCGGCAAAGGTTTCGCCATAGCCCTTGAGGAAAGTGATCTTTCCGTTCTCGACGATCCCGACCGCCATTCCGACCATCGTCGGCCGCTGCGCCAGCCGCTGCAGGCGGGCATCGAGCAGCTCGTAATTCACGTCCTTGCGGGCCGCCGGACTGACCGCGGCAAGCCGCAGATGGGCGCCGCGCAGCGAATCCCGATTGGAATGTTGCGCCGGCCTGGTCGCGACCAGCGCGGTGCCGAGAAACAGGGCGCCGACGCCAATTGCGACTTTGTACGGTGTTTTCAATGACCCACTCCCTCGGCTGCTGTTGCCGCTGCCGGATGAGTGCTCAACACGGCCGCTCAACGCCTGCGACGAACCGATAGCTTCGCGCGACGAACGCTTCCGTCCCGGCGGCTGGCCTTCGCCGCGAGCCTCGCTTAAGGCGCTGCGCGGGAGGCGCTCGATTGCGTTTTTTGAAGACTTTGTTCTGGATCGTCATCGCGGTGCTGGTGACCTTGTTCGCGGCACAGAACTGGAACGACGTCACGATCGACCTCTGGGGAAACCTGCAGGCCGACGTGAAGATCCCGGTCTTGCTGCTCATCGTCTTCCTGATCGGCTTAGTTCCGACGCTGCTGGTCTATCGGGCCAAGCTGTGGCGGCTCGAAAACCGCTTGGCGGCGCCGCAGCGGCAGCCGCCGCCGCGATCTCCGGACGAGGTCGGGCCGCCAGTGTGAAGCCGATCTTCGTCGCCATCGACACGGCCGACCTTAAACGCGCCAGGGACATCGTCAGGGCCGTGCAGGGCTCGGCGGGCGGAGTGAAGCTCGGCCTCGAATTCTTCTCCGCGAACGGCCCCGCCGGGGTCCACGAAATCGCCGCGATCGGCCTTCCCCTGTTCCTCGACCTCAAGCTTCACGACATTCCCAACACCGTCGCCAAAGCGGTGGAGGCGCTCCGCCCGCTCGAGCCGGCGGTGCTCACCGTCCATGCGGCCGGCGGCCGGGCGATGATGGAGGAGGCCAAGGCGGCCGCGTCGGAACGGACCAGGGTCGTCGGCGTAACGGTGCTGACCAGCCTCGACCGCGAGGACCTCAAGTCGGCCGGAATCGGCGGCAGCCCGGCCGAGCAAGTCGAACGGCTGGCATCGCTGGCGCGCGAATCCGGGCTCGACGGGATCGTCTGCTCGGGCGCGGAAGTGAAGGCCGCCAGGCGCACCTGGCCGCACGGCTTCTTCGTCGTTCCGGGAGTTCGTCCGCAGGGCAGCAACTCCGCCGACCAGAAACGCGTCGTCACGCCCCGAGCGGCGCTCGACGACGGCGCCTCGATCCTGGTGATCGGCCGTCCAATCACCGAAGCCGACGACCCGGATGCAGCGCTGAGGGCGATCGCGGCGACCTTGTGAGAAGTGGACAAGCGGCGGCGCTTGGGCCTAGGCGCCATCCGCACCTGAAAGAGGCGAGGATGTCATGAGTTGGCTGAGCCGAGTGCGCAGCGGAATTCCGTTCCTTCCGAAGCGGCAGACGACCGATACCCTCTGGCACAAATGCGCCAAGTGCGGGACGATGGTCTTCCTCAAGGAGTGGGAGGACAATCTGCGGGTCTGCCCGCGGTGCGACTTCCATGACCGCATCGGCCCTAAGCAGCGGTTCGAATATCTGTTCGACGGCGACTACGAAATCCTGCCGACGCCCGAGGTCCGCGAGGACCCGCTCAAGTTCCGGGCGAAGGAGCGCTACACCGACAAGCTGAAGGAGGCGCGGGCCAAGACCGGCGAGCGCGACGCCCTGATCAACGCGCGCGGCAAGATCGGCGGGCGCAAGGTCGTCCTGGGAGTCCAGGATTTCGCCTTCATGGGGGGATCGATGGGGATCGCCGTCGGCACCGCTTTCATCGAGGGAATCCGCGCCGCGATCGCCGACAAGGCCCCCTATGTGATCTTCACCGCTTCGGGCGGCGCTCGGATGCAGGAAGCAATCCTGTCGCTGATGCAGCTGCCGCGGACTACCGTTGCGATTACCGAGCTCAAGGAAGCCGGCCTGCCCTACATCGTCGTGTTGACCGATCCGACGACCGGCGGAGTCACCGCTTCCTACGCGATGCTCGGCGACATCCAGATCGCCGAGCCGGGGGCGCTGATCGGTTTCGCCGGGCAGCGGGTGATCGAGCAGACCATTCGCGAGAAGCTGCCGGAAGGCTTCCAGCGCGCCGAATATCTGCTCGCGCATGGGATGATCGACATGGTCGTTCCGCGCCAGCAGATGAAGGACCGGCTGGCGACCCTGACCAGCTATCTGACGCCGGAGAAGAAGAAGGCCGCGTGAATGGGTGACTTCGCGCGGTCGGAGAGCGCCGCCGTCCAGGCCCAGCTCGACCGGCTTGCCAAGCTGTCCCCCGGCGGCGATCGCCTCGGCCTCGATCGGATCGTTCGGCTGCTCGACAGGCTTGGACGGCCGCAGAACCAGCTCCCGCCGGTCTTCCATGTCGCCGGAACCAACGGCAAAGGCTCGACCTGCGCCTTCCTGCGGGCAATGCTCGAAGCGGCCGGGCTGAAGGTGCACATGTTCACCAGCCCGCACCTGGTGCGCTTCAACGAACGGATCCGGATCGCCGGCAAGCTGATCGGCGACGCGAAGCTGGCGCAACTGCTCGAAGAGGTCCTGGATTCGAGCGACGGAATCGAGCCGAGCTTCTTCGAGGCCACCACCGCCGTCGCATTCCTCGCCTTTGCCCGCGCTGAAGCCGACACCTGCATCGTCGAGGTCGGGATGGGCGGACGGCTCGACGCCACCAACGTCATCGACAGGCCGCTGGTGTGCGGCATCGCCGGCCTCGGGATCGACCACCGCCAGTGGCTCGGGAAGACCCTGGGCGACATTGCCGCGGAGAAAGCCGCAATCGCCAAGCGCGGCGTGCCGCTGGTCACCCAGCGCTACCCGGCACGGGCGGCGCAGAACGTCCAGCGGATCGCCGAAGAGGCCGGCGCGCCGTGGGTGGCGCGCGGCGCCTTGTGGGATTCGCGGCTGATCCGCGGCGCCATCCATTATCGCGACCGCGATGGCGCGCTGGAGCTGCCGATGCCGCTCCTCCCCGGCCGCCACCAGGCCGAGAATGCGGCGTTGGCGGTAGCCATGCTCCGCCAGCAAGAGGTCTTCGACATCACCCCCGACGCGATCGCGGCGGGCATTGCGAACGCACACTGGCCGGCGCGGCTTCAGATGCTTGGCCCGGGGCCGCTGACCAGGCGCCTCCCGGCCGGAAGCGAGCTGTGGATCGACGGCGGCCACAACGGCGCCGCGGCGCGGCTGGTCGCCGACCATGGACGGCGCTGCTTCGACGACGGCTTGCCGCTGGCGCTGCTGTTCGCCAGCCTGGCGAACAAGGACCCGGCGGCGATGCTGCGGCCGTTCGCCGGACTCGCCGATCAGGTCCATACCCTGCCGATCGCCGATCACGACTGCCGCCCGCCGAAGGAGCTAGCTGCTCTGGCGAGCGGGCTCGGATTCAAAGCGAGCGCCAATGCCGGCCTCGATCAGGCGCTCGCCCGGATCGAAACGCCGGCCCGGGTGCTGATCTTCGGCTCGCTCTACCTCGCCGGCGAGGCGCTCAAGGCGAACGGGGAGGTGCCGGACTGACCGGCTTCGCGACGATGGGTTCGACCTCGTCGTCTTCGGTCCCGGGCTGCCGGACGGTTTCGACGACGAAGCCCCTGGTCCACATGATCCACAGCAGGATCATTCCGGGAACCGCGGCGACGACGGTGAACAGCCAGAAACCGACCCAGCCGAAGGCTTCGGCGGCGAAACCGGCAGGAGTCGACAGCCAGGTTCGCCCGACCGCGGCGAACGACGAAAGCAAGGCGAATTGGGTCGCGGTGTAGGCGAGGCTCGACAGGCCCGAGAGATAAGTGACGAACACGGTCAGGCCGATTCCGCTGGTCAGATTCTCGGTGCCGACCGCGATGGCCAGCATCAGGGTCGATTTGCCGGTCGCGGCGAGCAGCGCGAACAAGGTGTTCGAGACCATCATCAGTAGGCCCGAAACGAACAGCGCCCGCCCCATCCCAAGCCAGGCGATGAACGGCGCCCCCAGGGCGGAGCCGACGATCAGCGCCCAGAAACCGACCAACTTGTTCACGGCGATATATTCGGTGTCGGAGAAGCCGAGCTCGTTGATCATCGGCCCGAGCATCACCTGCCCCATTGCATCGCCGATCTTGTAGAGCAGCACGAAGGCGAGGATCAGGAAGGCGCCGTGCCGGGTGAGGAATTCCCTGAACGGGTTCCAGACGGATTCGCGCACCCAGGCGCCGAAGCTCTGCCCGGCCTTGCGCGCATGGCGCTCGACGAAGCGTCCAGGCCCGGCAAACAGCGCCGCGATCGCGGCCGGAAGCACGGCAAGGCCGGTGAGGCCGTAGGCGACCGCCCAGCCGAGTCCGGCGCCTTCGGTAGAAGCCAAATAGATGGTGCCCGCGCCGGCAATCAGGTTGCCGGTGCGATAGCCGAACTGGTTCATCGCCGTTCCGTACGGAAGCTCCTCGTCCGACAGGATTTCGATCCGGTAGGCGTCGATGACGATGTCCTGGGTCGCCGACAGGAAGGCGACGACGATCGCCCACACCGCGAACAAGCCAAGGCCGCTGGCGGGATCGCTGGCGCCGAGCTGCCACAATGCCGCGAACAGCAGCGCCTGAGTGAAGAACAACCATGCCCGCCGCTGCCCGAACATTTTCGTCAGGACCGGCAGCGGCATCTTGTCGACCAGCGGCGCCCAAAGAAACTTCAGCGTGTAGGGCGTCGTCAGCCCGATCGCGAAGCCGATCGTCGACTTCTCAATGCCGACCTTCGACAGCCAATAGGTCATCGTCGCCAGCAGAAGCGTCAGCGGAAAGCCGCTCGAAATCCCGAGCAGGAACGCGACGAACGGCATCGGCCGGAAATACGGCGCCATGGTCGCGACGAATCCCTTGCGATCGGCCTTCACTGCTGCAGTCGCCATAGCCCACCCCTCGCTTGCCGGTTCGGCCAATGCTTACCAGCCCGGACGCCGCTGAACAGGGGGTTAGCGGCGGCTCGGCGGCGGGCTTCAGGATTCGGCCGGCGGGTAGAGCTCCAGGCCGTTTGAAGGCTTCGGTACTTCTCCGGCCAACAGCCGGTCGACGGCCTCCAGCGCATTCTTCAGCTGCCGCTCGGTATAGGGCTTGGAGAGGCAGCCGATCGCAGCCGCTTTGCCGTCGTCGGGAACCTTGTAGCCGGTCGAAAACAGCACCGGGATGCCCCGGCTCTTCGCGGCCCGGGCAAGGTCGAGGCCGTTGCGGTCACCGCTCAGCCGAACGTCGGTGAGCACCAGATCGACATCCTCGCCGTCGAGCAGCGAGATCGCCTCGTCGAAACTGTCGAGCGTCGCCACCACCTCGTAGCCGAGGTCGGCGAGCATCACCTCGTTGTCGAACGCGGTGAGCGGCTCGTCCTCGACGATGACGATGCGCTTGACGACGCGCTTACGCTTCCCGAACAGCATCTCACCCCCAACAGGAATTACGCTTTGCCATCGCAACGAACGACGCGCCATCCTGTGCCGCCCAAGCGCCGCCGTCCAGCGGCCGAGCGCGAGGAGGGCCCGCAGCGAATCGCCAAGCTTCTCGCCCGGGCCGGGGTGGCGTCCCGGCGCGAGGTCGAGCGGATGATCGCCGAAGGGCGAATCGCCATCGACGGCGAGGTTCTAACTACGCCCGCCACCGTTCTCACCAGCCTCAAGGGGGTGACGGTCGACGCCAAGCCGGTGCGCGCCGCCGAGGCGACTCGCCTGTTTCGCTTCTACAAGCCGCCGGCGACGCTGACCGCGGCGAACGATCCCAAAGGCCGGCCGACCATCTACGACCGGCTTCCGCCGGGGTTGCCGAGGCTGATGCCGGTCGGCCGGCTCGACTTCATGACCGAGGGGCTTCTGCTGCTGACCAACGACGGCGAGCTCAAGCGCCGGCTCGAGCTTCCCAGGTCCGGCGTCGTCCGCCGCTATCGCGCCCGCGCCTTCGGCCCGGTGACCCAGGCCGACCTCGACAAGCTCGCCGAGGGCATCACCATTGAGGGCATTCACTACGGCTCGATCGACGCCAACCTTGAGCGCCGAACCGGCCGCAATTGCTGGATCGAGATGAGCCTGACCGAGGGCAAGAACCGCGAGGTCCGCAGGGTCCTCGCCCATCTCGGCCTGCAGGTGTCGCGGCTGATCCGGACCGCTTACGGCCCGCTCGACCTGGCCGGCCTCGAGCCCGGCGACGTCGACGAGGTGCCGCGGGGCGAGCTCGATGCCTTCCGCGCCTCGTTGAAATGAGGATCATCGCCGGCGAATGGCGCGGCCGGAAGCTGGTTGCGCCCGCGGGCGCGGCAACCCGGCCGACCGCCGACCGAGTGCGCGAGACTTTGTTCTCGATGCTCGGCAGCAGGCTTGGCTCGTTCGAGGACCTGCGGGTTGCCGACCTCTACGCCGGAAGCGGAGCGCTTGGTCTTGAGGCGCTGTCGCGGGGGGCCGCGTTCGCCTGCTTCGTCGATCAGGATCCCCGCGCGATTGCCGCCATTCGGGCGAACGTGGCCGCGCTCGGAGCGGACGATCGCACGCGAATCCTGGCGCGATCGGCCGAAAACTTGCCCGCCGAGCAACCGTTCGACCTGATCTTTGCCGATCCGCCTTATGCGTCGGGATCGGGAACGGCAGCGTTGAACAATATCCTGAAGGCCGGCTGGGCCGCGTCCGGGGCCTGGCTGGCGATCGAAACCAAGCGCGGCGAGCCGATCGATCCGCTTGGCTGGACGGCCGATTCGGAGCGCGACGTCGGCGGCGCTCGAATTACTTTGCTTCGCGCTTAGCCTGTTTCGAACTCTTGAGGATTTCGTCGACCTCTTCGCTGACTCGAGCCGCCATTGCCGTCGCGGCCGCCGTTGCCGCGCTCTTGAGAGCCGCCTTGGCGCCTCCGTCCTTCCTCCGGCTGAGGCCGCGCTGAGCCATGGTCGCGAGCGCTGCGGCCGCTCCGGCGGCGAGGATGTCGGCGACGATCGGGCTTTCGAGCAGCCCGACCAATGCGTCCGCCGCGGTGATATTGGATGGCTTTGTAGTCGCCCGGCGTGGCTGCGCCTTTTTCTTGGGCGAGCTTTTTTTCGGAGGCGGACGCTTGGTTGCGCGCGCGCTTGCGCCTTTCGCCGGCTTCTTCACTGCCTTCTTCGCCATTGCTTCATCTCCCCACGCGCCCGCGACTTCGCGAACTGCTGTCTAGCCCTTCATCGTCGTGCAGGAACATCCCTCAAGGCCAATCGGTTTCCGCCTGCACAGGAGGACAAGCTGATGGCCGAGAAGAAACTGGATGCAATTGCGTTACTTAAGGCGGATCACGACCAGGTCGAGGATCTGTTCAAGCAATATGAGAAGGCGAGCGGCGACGGCCGCAAGGAAAAGCTGGCCAAACAGATTTGCCGGGAGCTGACGATCCACACCACCATCGAGGAAGAGATTTTCTACCCCGCTTGCGAGGGCAAGGTCGACGAAGATTTGCTCAAGGAAGCCTATGTCGAGCACGACGCCGCCAAGGTTCTGATCGCCGAGATCGAAGCGGGCGAGCCGAGCGACGAATTCTACGACGCCAAGGTCAAGGTGCTGCAGGAAGAAATCGAGCACCACATCGAAGAGGAAGAGAAACGCGTGGAGGGTCTATTCTCGCAGGCGCGCAAGGCCGGCCTCGACATGGACGCACTCGGCGAGCAACTCGAATCGCGCAAGTCGGAGCTCCTGGCGAAAGCCGAAAGCGGGCGGCTTCCCGAGCCCGAACTTACGACGATGAGCTAGGCGTCAGCGCCCGACTGCAACCTGCGTGCCGCCGGCACCCGGCGCCGGGTCCCAGCCGTAGATGTCCTTGACGAACGCCAGCTGACCATTGGTCACCTGCGCCGTCAGGTAAGTCGTGTAGACGGGCACGCCCTGCGCCATTTGCTGGAATTGCTCCGCTCCATTGCTGGGGGGCGTCGGCTCTTGCCGAAGCAGCCACCGCGCGAACCGATGGGCATCTTCCAGCCGGACGCAGCCATTGCTCT
>CBIHLI010000025.1:0-9734 GCA_966210575.1 uncultured Sphingomonas sp. | reverse complement strand
ACTCAAAATCGAGTTCCTAACCGGAGTGTCCGTTCGAGTCGGACCAGGGGCACCATCGCAACAGTATAGTCGGGCGCCGGCGTGACTTCTTCGCAAGGCGCTAGCCCGCACCCGGTGCGCTGGATATGCTGCGATCCATGGATGCCCGCACTCGCAAACGCCAAATGACGGAAACGGTCTCGAACGCTCACGCCCTCGCGGAGGCGTTCACCGCCAAGCGCGACAGGCTGCTGGCGGCGCTGACCCTGATTGCCGGCGTCGGGCTGATCGTCTCTTTGCCGTTCGCCTTGCGGGCCGGCGCCGAGTTTTTTCTGCCGGTGACGGCGGCGCTTGTCATCGCGATTGCGCTGGTGCCGCTGCTCGAATGGTTCGAGCGGCACCGGATCCCCTCGAAGCTGGCGGCGGCGCTGTGCGTCCTGATCTTCCTGACGATCACCTTCTTCGCGATCGGATCGATCGTCTTGCCGGCGCTCGACTGGGTTACGTTGATTCCGGAGCGGATCGACAAAGTGAAGACAACGCTCGATCCGTTGCTCGACCTCTACAAGTCGTTCGACCGGTTCGTTGAGGGCATCCTGTCGCAGGTCGCGGTGTCGCCTGGCGCCGACCAGAGCCGGATGGTGACGATCGAGACCCCGAACTCGCTGTCGGGGCTGCTCGCGACGTCGGCGCCGCACATCCTCATACAGCTGTTTTTCGCGTTGCTGGTGATCTTCTTCTTCCTGTCCGGCTGGACCGCCATGCGCAAACGGACGATCGTCAGCCGGGGAAGCTTTGAGGGCGCTCTGACAACGGCGCGGGTGATCCAGCAGGTGGTCGAATCGACCTCGACCTACATCGGCACGATCACGGTCATCAACGTCGCGCTCGGGACTCTCACCGCGCTCATCCTGTGGCAGCTCGGCATGACCTCGCCGGTCATGTGGGGCGGGATCGTCGCCGTCCTCAACTACATCCCATATCTCGGCCCGATCGCCGCCGCCTTGCTGTTGTTCCTCGGCGGCCTGATGGTCTTCCCCGATGCGTGGGCGGCGATGCTTCCGCCGCTGGTGTTCATCGGCCTTCACCTCGTCGAGGCGAATTTGATCACGCCGATGATCGTCGGCGAGCGGCTGGAGATCAACCCGCTGGCGATCCTCATCGCGCTCAGCTTCTGGGCGTGGGTATGGGGAACCACCGGCGCCTTGCTGGCGGTGCCGTTGCTGATCATCATCAAGCAGATTTTCTCCGCCGCGGGCACGCCCGACATCGCCGGATTCCTGTTCGAACACGGGACGTTGACCCACGTCGGGGAAGAAGAGGAAAATGGCGAGCCGGGCGTTGACACTGCGGGGGGCGTCACCTAGGTCGCGCGCCTCATCGGAACCTCGTGCCATGAGGGCTTCGATAAGAACCCAAGAAACACGCGGGTGTAGCTCAGTTGGTTAGAGCGCCGGCCTGTCACGCCGGAGGTCGCGGGTTCAAGTCCCGTCACTCGCGCCATTTTCATGCAAGCCCGCCGCTCGACGCGGGTTCTTGATTCGGCGCGCATCTAGTACGACCCCGGGCGCAATGCGTCGCGAGGATCATTATGCCGTGCTCGGCCTTCGTCCTGGCGCGGGCCGGGCCGAGGTCGATGAGGCCTATCGCCGGCTGATCAAACGCTATCATCCCGACCGCATGGGCGGCGACGGCAGCCGCGCGGCCGAGATCAACCGCGCCTATACGATTTTGCGGCAAAACCTGCCGGATCCGCCGCGCCGAACCGTTCCAGTCGCAATGCCTCCGCTCAGGCAAAGCGGCGGGCGCCGCCGGACAGGCTGGTTCTTCGTGTTGCTGCTCTTGGCCGCCGGAGTCGGAGCGGTCGCGACTCAGAGTTCGCGCAGCGTCTCGAGCAGGACAGCCTATGACGGACCATTGCCGTGGGCGAATTCGGCGGAAAGCGCGGCGAAACCGGCGCCGCTGACCGACTTCGACGAGCCGCTCCATACCGTCCTGATCGACCAGGCGATCGGCGACGCGGCCAGGTTTCACCGCGCGGGCGATCTCGATTCGGCCCTCGACTTCAGCCGCGCCTGCCACAATTCGCTTCGCGCCAAGCCGAGCCTGGCCTGGTTCGATTCCTGCGCGGCGTTCGACGAGGCGACGCTGACTCTCAACAGCGACAATGCGCTCGCCGAATCCGGCCCGTTCAACGGCACGGCGGTGATCGCCAGGCAGATCGCGGCCGCCCGGCAATTGTCCGGCGACCCGCTGTCCGCGGATTCCCGGCTTCACGATATCCGGTCGCGGGTGGACCTTACGCTGCTTCCAAGGATCGACGAGGCCGCGGCCCCGAATCAGCAGCCTTAGTTGGCGCCGCCGGTGACGGGCGCCGGCTTGGCGGGCTCGGCCGGGGCGCGGCCAAGCGGCTTGGCGTCGCTTTGCGTGCCTCCCAGGGTCCAGCGCAACGTATCCGATGCCTGCACCTTCTCGACATAAGCGACAGGCTTCAATTCGTCCGTCGCCTTGCGGGCGGCGGCCAGGTTAAACCGAATATTCAGCCGTCCCGAGGGGGCCTGCTTGACCTCGGCTCCGGGAATATCCTCGACCCCATCGATCGCCGCCTGCATCGATTGCGCCGGGCGCGCGGCCAAGGCGGCCAGGGCCGCGGCCTTCAATCCGAAGGCATTCGGCTCCTGGCGAGCATAGCGCTGGGTGAAGGCGGCAGGTTTCCCCCATCCGCCGGCCCAGCGATAGAACAGGTGCGCCCCGACGACTGCATTCTTGGCCAGGGTCGAGGCCCAATAGGGAACGACGTAATTGGCGTGATAATGGGTGGCCATTCCGACCGGTCCGTAGACCGCCCCGTTGAGCGCCGCCTCGGCGATCCGGCGCGCGCGGGCCCAGCCGGCCGAGTCCGGGCCTCGCCGCAGCGAGCCGTCGCAAGTGAAGGTGAACTGGCAGCCGGTCGCCCGGGTCGAGCCTTGATAAACCACTCCGCAGACGCTCGACGGGAAAGCTGGATGGCGGGCGCGGTTGAGGACCACTTGGGCGACCGCGCGCTGGCCGTCGGCGCTCTCTTGCCCGGCTTCATAATAGATGGCGCTGGTCAGGCATTCGAGCGCCCGCGTCCGGGTCGCCTGATCGAGGCCGGCGGTCGAGAAGGGCTTAGCAGCGGGGTTCGGACCGGCGGCGACCGGGATCTTGCCATTGACCATTAGCGCGTCGGTCGGGGCGATCTTGCGAACCAGCAGCGGCGGTGGCGCCGGCGCGACCTTGTCGGCCCCGGCGGCGGTCACTCCGCCCAGCGTCGGACTCGACAGTGCCGCGCCGCCGGCGGCGATCAAACCGGCAAGCGCCAGCCCGCCGAGCGCGACAAGTTCGCGCGGGTAGTTGCGCCACAAACGGGCGGGGACGAGCGTCAATGCATTCATCTGAAAGCGGTTACTGCTATAGTCCAATAATACGCCTGCTTCAATTAGCACGGCCTGAACGCTCGAACCATTCGAGCCCGTCCGGGGTTGCAAACGCGTCCAGCGGGACGTCCCACGGATCGGCGGGGACCGTATCGTTAAGCCGCTGCATCGACCAGCCGACGCCGATCAGCTTGGCCCCCGAACGCCTCAGCCTGCCGAGAACCTGGTCGTAATGGCCCTTGCCTCGGCCGAGCCGCGAGCCGAGCGGGTCGACGGCGATCAACGGCACCAGAATGAGATCTGGCTCGACCGCGGGCGCGCTTTTCCTGGGCTGCATGATCCCGAACGGTCCCGGCACCAGTGGATCGCCGGCGACGAATCGGAAGGGCTTGCCGGGATTGTGGAAGGCCGGGAAGGCGACGATCGCTCCGACCGACCGGGCTTCCTCCATCGCCAGCTGCGGACTGATCTCGCTGCCGAGCGCGGAATAGCCGGCGACGACCCGAGCGGCGGCGCACACCGCGGTCAGATGCTCGGCAAGCCGTTCTTCGAGAATCGTCCGGGATGCGTCGTCCAGGGTCCGGACGAACGCCTTTCGAGCTTCGAGCGCAGCGAGCCGAAGCGCATCCTTCGACAGCGGCGCGAGCGGCCGGGGCTCGGGGGGAGAGGGGGGTGACGGGACCACCATGGCCGTTTGCCGGAAATCCTCTGACGCCACAAACGTCAGGTGGGGGCCATGTGCATCGGGCCAGGGCCCGGGCAGGGACAGCTCCCTAGGATATTTAATCGCCTCAGGGATTTTCTAAAGCCACGTACCGGGCAGTACCCGTCGACGCCCATCTAGGCATTCGCGGCGTCCTTCTCAAGAGTACCGGCAAGTGATTCGAGCCGTTCGGCCAGGCGCTCGGCGTGTTCCACCAGTTGCGGGTCGGGGACGGGCGCGGCCGCGGCTTCCGGCCGCTGGTCGATCAGTTGGTCGGCCAGCAAGAGGCCGGCGAACAGCAGCTGGCGCGCCTCGGACAATGTGCCGAGGCCGGCAATCGCCTCGCGGCTCTTGGAATCGACCAGCCGCGCCGCGGCGCGCAGATTTTCCTCTTCGCCGTCGCGACAGGCGACTCGGTACGGGCGTCCGGCGATGATGACGTCGACCTCGGCCATCAGTGCGAGGCCTCGCGGATCAGCTGATCGAGCTCGGCAACGGCTTCGCGGACCTTGGTCCTCAGCTCCTCGTCGGCGCCGCCTTGCCCACCGCGTTCGGCAAGGGCGCGTTCGATGCGCTCAAGCGCGCGCTCGGCCCGCTCCAGTGCCGTCGATAGGGCCCCGTCGTCCATGCCTCATCGCCTACGAAAGATGCGTCGGGCGGGCAAGCATTGACGCCCAACGGCGCAATCATCAAAGGGTCGCGTGAGCGGCCGGAACTCAGCGGCCGAGCCAAAACCCCGCCCGCGGAGCTTAGATGCAGCCGACCCAACGCCGACTTGCCAACGCCATTCGCGCCCTGGCGATGGACGCGGTCGAAGCCGCCAACAGCGGCCATCCGGGAATGCCGATGGGGATGGCCGACGCGGCGACGGCGCTGTTCACCCGCTACCTGAAATACGATCCCGCCGATCCCCATTGGCCCGACCGCGACCGCTTCGTCCTGTCGGCCGGCCACGGATCGATGCTGATCTACGCGCTTCTCTATCTCACCGGCTATGCCCGGCCGACGATCGACGACATCAAGAACTTCCGCCAGCTCGGCAGTCCCTGTGCCGGCCACCCCGAGAATTTCGAGCTTCCCGGGGTCGAGGTCACCACCGGCCCGCTCGGCCAGGGCCTGGCAATGGCGGTCGGGATGGCGATCGCAGAGCGGCACTTGAATGCGGTCTACGGCGACGATCTGGTCGACCATCGCACCTATGTGATCGCCGGCGACGGCGACCTGATGGAAGGCGTCAACCACGAGGCCGTGGGGCTGGCCGGCCATCTGAAGCTCGGCCGGCTGATCGTGCTGTGGGACGACAACCGGATCACGATCGACGGATCGACCGACCTGTCGCGCAACGAGGACGTCATGGCGCGCTATGCCGCCTCGGCCTGGCACACGGTCGAATGCGACGGCCTCGACAGCGCCAAGGTGTCGAAGGCGATCGACGAAGCTCTGGCCGACCCGCGACCGTCGCTGATCCGCTGCAAGACCATCATCGGCTACGGCGCGCCCAACAAGCAAGGTACGGCCGCAACCCACGGTGCCGCTCTGGGAGCTGAAGAGGTTGCCGCTGCGCGCAAGGAGCTCGGCTGGGAATCGCCGCCGTTCGAGGTTCCGGAAGACGTGCTTTCGGCCTGGCGCTCGGTCGGACAGCGTGGCCAGGCCGAGCATATCGAATGGCGCAGGCGGCTCGATGCAAGCGGCAAGCGCGACGAATTCCACGCCCGCCTGTCCGGCAAGCCCGACGAGGGCTGGCTCAAGCCCCATATCGCTACGCTGATCGCCAATCCGCCGACAGTGGCCACCCGCAAGGCGTCGGAAATGGCGCTCGAGGCGATCAACCCGGTGGTCACATCGACGATCGGCGGCTCGGCCGACCTGACCGGCTCGAACAACACCAAGACCAAGGGACTCGAACCCTTGACCGCCGACAATTACGCGGGCCGCTATATTTATTACGGGATCCGCGAGTTCGGGATGGCGGCGGCGATGAACGGGATGGCGCTGCACGGCGGGGTTATCCCCTACGGCGGCACCTTCCTTGTCTTCACCGATTATGCGCGTCCCGCGATCCGGCTGTCGGCGCTGCAGCGGGCCAGGGTGATCTACGTCATGACCCACGATTCGATCGGGCTTGGCGAGGACGGGCCGACCCATCAGCCGATCGAGCATCTGCAGAGCCTTCGGGCGATGCCCGCCCTTGAGGTGTTTCGGCCCGCCGACGCGGTCGAGACGGCGGAGTGCTGGGCTTTGGCTCTCGCCAGCGAAGGGCCGAGCATCCTTGCGCTCACCCGGCAGAACCTGCCCCCCGTCAGGACGAAGAAATCGGCGGAGAACCTGTGCGGCCGCGGCGCCTACCGGATCAAGCCGGCGGGCGCCGTTCGCAAGGTGATCATGCTCGCTACCGGCTCCGAAGTGGAGATCGCGATCGGCGCGGCGGAGCAGCTTGAAGCGCAGGGGATCGGCACCGACGTTGTATCGATGCCCTGCACCGAGCGCTTCGACGCGCAGCCGGCCGAATATCGCGAGGATATCCTTCCGGACGTCTCGAACCGCGAAATCTTGCGGGTTTCAATCGAGGCCGGAACCACCTTTGGGTGGGAACGCTACACGGGATTGCACGGCCTTCGCATCGGTATCGACCGCTACGGAGTCTCGTCGCCGGCCAGCGACGCTTATGAATTCTTCGGACTGACGGCCGACGCGGTCGCCGCTCGGGTGCTCGAATATTTGAAACAAAGGGAAATGCGATGACGAAAGTTGCAATCAACGGCTTCGGCCGAATCGGCCGACTGGTCGCCCGAGCGATCCTCGAGCGGCCCGACAGCGGCCTCGAATTGGTCGCGATCAACGACCTCGCCGATGCCAAGTCCAACGCCTGGCTGTTCAAGCGCGACAGCGTCCACGGCGCATTCCCCGGCGACGTCACCACCGACGGCAACGACATCATCGTCAACGGCAAGCGTATCCACGTGACCGCCGAGCGCGACCCCGCCAAGCTTCCGCACAAGGAAAATGGCGTCGAGATCGCGCTCGAATGCACCGGCTTCTTCGCCGACCGCGCCGGCGGCGAAAAGCACCTGGCGGCAGGCGCCAAGCGTGTGCTGATCTCGGCCCCGGCAAAGGGCGTCGACCGGACCGTCGTCTACGGAGTCAACGACGACCAGCTGAACCCGGAGGACAAGATCGTCTCCAACGCCTCGTGCACGACCAACTGCCTGGCCCCGGTCGCCAAGGTGCTCAACGACACGATCGGCATCGAGCGCGGGCTGATGGTCACCATCCACGCCTACACCAACGACCAGAAGATCCTCGACCAGATCCATCCCGACCTGCGCCGCGCCCGTGCCGCCGGCATGTCGATGATCCCGACCACCACCGGCGCGGCGCGCGCCGTTGGCGAGGTGCTTCCCGAATTGAAGGGCAAGCTCGACGGCTCGGCGGTGCGGGTGCCGGTGCCGGATGGAAGCATCATCGACCTGACCTTCACGCCATCGCGCGACACCAGCGTCGAGGAGGTGAACGGAGTTCTCAAGGCCGCGAGCGAGACGAACCGGCTGCGCGGAATCCTCGAATACAGCGAGGATCCGCTGGTGTCGGTCGACATGGTCCATACGTCGGCGAGCTCGACGGTCGACCGCCTCGAGACCGCAGTCCTCGAGGGCAAGCGGGTCCGGGGGGTCAGCTGGTACGACAATGAATGGGGCTTTTCGAACCGGATGGTCGACACCGCCGCGGCGATGGCCAAGCTCGGCTGAGCATGGCGGCGTTCAAAACGCTGGATGATCTGCCCGAGGATCTTACGGGCAAGCGCGTGCTGGTTCGCGTCGACCTGAACGTGCCGATGAAGGATGGCGCGATCAGCGACGACACGCGACTCCGTGCAGCCGTGCCGACGATATCCGAGCTGTCCGACCGCGGCGCGATCGTGCTGCTGCTGTCGCACTTCGGCCGGCCCAAGGGTCAGAATCGGCCCGACATGTCGACTTCGCTGCTGGTCCGGCCGCTGTCCGAGCTGCTCGGCCGCCCGGTCCGGTTCATCGAGGATTGCGTCGGCCCCAATGCCGAGCGGGCGATCGAGACGATGCGGCCCGGATCGATCGGCATCCTCGAAAACACACGCTTCCACGCCGGCGAGGAGAAGAACGACCCGGAGCTGGCGCGCGGCATGGCGGCGCTCGGCGATTATTACGTCAACGACGCTTTCTCCGTCGCGCACCGCGCGCACGCGTCGACCGAGGGCATCGCCCATCTGCTGCCGAGCTTCGCCGGCCGGGCGATGGAGGCGGAGCTCAAGGCGCTGGAACGGGCGCTGGGCAATCCCAAACGGCCGCTTGCGGCGGTCGTCGGCGGCGCCAAGGTCTCAACCAAGCTGGCAGTGCTCGGCCATCTGGTCGAGAAGGTCGATCATCTGATCATCGGCGGCGGAATGGCCAATACCTTCCTCGCCGCTCGCGGGATCGACATCGGCAAGTCGCTCGCCGAGCACGATCTCGCCGCCGAGGCCGAAACCATCATGAAGCGCGCCGACGAAGCGGGCTGCACGGTTCACCTGCCCTACGACGTCGTCGTCGCCAGGAAGCTCGAGCGCAATCCGCCAGGCTTGCGCACCTGCAACGTCCACGAAGTGCAGGCCGATGAGATGATCCTCGACATCGGACCGGCGGCGGTGGAAGCGCTGTCGGACGTCCTCAAGACCTGCCGGACCCTGGTGTGGAACGGCCCGCTGGGCGCGTTCGAAGTGCCGCCGTTCGACGAGGCCACGGTCGCGCTGGCGAAGACCGCGGCGGCGCTGACCAAGGACGGCTCGCTGGTTTCGGTCGCCGGGGGCGGAGACACGGTCGCCGCTCTCAACCACGCCGGAGTGACTGAGGATTTCACCTTCGTCTCGACCGCGGGCGGAGCATTTCTCGAATGGATGGAAGGGCGTACGCTGCCAGGCGTTGCCGCCCTCGAACGCAGTCAGGGGTAAGAATGATGGCTCATAACGAACAGATGCTGGCGAAAATCCGGGACGCCGACGGCTTTATCGCCGCGCTCGACCAGAGCGGCGGCTCGACACCGAAGGCGCTCAAGGGCTTCGGCTATACGGGCGACGAATGGACGAACGACGAGGAGATGTTCGACCTCGTCCACAAGATGCGCGTCCGGATCATCACTTCGGACCCGTTCAACGGCGACAAGATTCTCGGCGCGATCCTGTTCGAACGGACGATGGACGGCGAGGCCGATGGCCGGCCGGTCCCCGACTATCTGTGGAGCCGCGGAGTTGTCCCGTTCCTCAAGATCGACAAGGGCCTCGCCGACGAGGCTGACGGTGTCCAGCTGATGAAGGACAATCCGACGCTCGGCGCGCTGCTCGAGCGCGCGGTCGCCAAGCACATCTTCGGGACCAAGATGCGCTCGGTCATCAACCAGGCGAACCCCAAGGGCATAGCCGACGTCGTTCGCCAGCAGTTCGAGGTCGCCGAGCAGATCCTGCGCTACGGCCTGGTCCCAATTATCGAGCCGGAAGTGTCGATAAAAAGCCATGACCGGGCGCAGTCCGACGCGATCCTGCTCGACGAGCTGCGGGGAGCGCTCGACGTGTTGCCCGAAGACCAGCAGGTGATGCTCAAACTGTCGATCCCGGCCGAGCCCGGCCTGTTCGAGCCGCTGATCCGCCA
>CBIHLI010000024.1:0-9755 GCA_966210575.1 uncultured Sphingomonas sp. | reverse complement strand
GGCTTTCCGGGCTCTGGCTGTGGGTCTGGCCGCCGAAGATGCCGCCGCCATAGGGGGAGCGGATGACCATCGGCATCGCCCATTCGCCTGCGGTTCGATAGCGGATCTTGGCGACCTCGCTGACGATCTGGTCGTAGCCGGGATAGATGTAATCGGCGAACTGGATCTCGACGACCGGCTTCAGCCCATAGGCCGCCATTCCGACGGCGACGGCGACGATTCCGCCTTCGGAGATCGGCGTGTCGAAGCTGCGCTCCTTACCGAACTCGCGCTGCAGGCCTTCGGTGACCCGGAAGACGCCGCCGAAGTAGCCAACGTCCTCGCCATAGACGACGACATCCGGATCGCGTTGCATGGCGATTCGATGGGCGCTGTTGAGCGCCTGGATCATGTTCATCGTCGCCATCAGTCGCGGCCTTCGGCGACCGCTTCGTCGCGCTGTTCGACCAGGTTCCACGGCAGCTCGGCATAGACGTCGTCGAACATGCTCTCGATATTGTCCTTGCCCTGCTGCGGCAGGACCCCGAGCTTCTCGGCCTCCTTCTGGGCGCCGCGAACTTCGGCATCGCATTCGGCGCGCATCGCTTCGTGCCGCTCCTCGTCCCACTCGCCAAGCGCGACCAGATGCGCCTTCAGCCGCTCGATCGGGTCGCCGAGCGGCCATGCCTTGGCTTCGCTCGCCGGCCGGTATCCGGACGGGTCGTCGGAGGTCGAATGGCCTTCGGCGCGATAGGTGAAGAACTCGATCAGGGTCGGCCCGAGGTTGGAGCGGGCGCGGTCGGCCGCCCAGCGCATCGCCGAATAAACCGCGAGGACGTCGTTGCCGTCGACCCGAAGGCCGGGGATTCCATAGCCGGTCGCGCGCTGCGCGAAGGTCGCTTTCTCGGCACCGGCGATCCCGCAGAAGCTGGAGATCGCCCACTGGTTGTTGACCACGCATAGCACCGCCGGAGCGTTGTAGACGGCGGCGAAGGTCATTCCGGCATGGAAGTCGCCTTCGGCCGTTGCGCCATCGCCGATCCAGCCGACGGCGATCCGGCTGTCGCCCTTGATTGCCGAGGCCATCGCCCAGCCGACCGCCTGCGGGAATTGCGTGCCGAGGTTGCCGGAGATCGAGAAGAAGCCGTGGGCCTTGTCCGAATACATGATCGGCAGCTGGCGCCCGTGCAGCTTGTCGCCGGCGTTCGAATAGATCTGGCACATCATCTCGACCAGCGGATAGCCGCGGGCGATCAGCACGCCCTGCTGGCGATAAGTCGGGAAATGGATGTCGTCACGGTCGAGAGCGACCGCCGCCGTCACCGCGACCGCCTCTTCGCCGGTCGCCTTCATGTAGAAACTGGTCTTCCCCTGCCGCTGGGCGCGGTACATGCGGTCGTCGAAGATCCGCACCGTGACCATGTCGCGCAGGATCTTGCGCAAGGTATCGGCGTCGAGCTTGGGGTCCCACGGCCCGATCGCCTTGTGATCGTCGCCGAGCACCCGGACCAGGCTCTTGGTCAACGGCTCGGTCTCCGCCGCCGAAGCGGCGATGTCGGGCTTCGGCACCGACCCAGCCGCCGGAATCTCCATTGCCGAAAAATCGGGCGTGTCTCCCGGCCGGAACGGCGGTTCCGGCACGTGCAGCAAAAGCCGTGGCCGGTTCGGCTTTTTCGGTTGTTCCTTGTCACGCATTTGGCTGAGGCGCTTAATCGGCTGGCGGGCGGGCGGCAATGCCTGCCATAAAGGCCGCGTTGAAGGGGGATGGTGATGAGGACTCGGTTGGCGTTAATCCTTGTCGGGGCACTCGCGCTTGCGGGATTCGCTGCGCCCGACGCAGCGCCGCTGCCAGATCCGGCGGCGGTTGCAATATCAAAACCAGTCTATGTCTCGCGTCACCTGCAAAAACGCGAGGGGAGCGACCCATCGCTGACTGGCGAAGGCGCGGCCAATGCCCAGAAGCTGGCGGCAATGCTCGCGGACAAAGGCATAACAGCGATCTTCGTAACGCCTACGCGGCGGACGACGCAGACCGCCGAGCCTCTTGCGAAGCGCCTTGGTATCGCCATCACCGTCTATGATCCGCGCGACCCCGCTGCCCTGGTACGGGCTGTCGCCGCAGCTGGCGGGCCGGTGCTGATCGTCGGCCACAGCAACACCGTGCCCGACCTCGTCGCCGCATTCGGCGGAACGCGGCCGGCGCCGATGTCGGAAGAGGATTTCGGCACATTGTTCGTCGTCGAGCCGGACGGCACGGTCGCGGCCACCGAGGTGCGTTGACGGTCATGCGCAAGCGGCGCTAGGCGCCGCCGATGGCCGAAGACTCAACTCCGCTACCCGACCGGCTGTCGCTCGATCCGCGCAGCCCCTATTTCGATTCCGAAGTCCTGGAGAAGGGCATCGGCATCCGCTTCAACGGGCAGGAAAAGACCAACGTCCAGGAATATTCGATTTCCGAAGGCTGGATTAAGGTCCCCGCCGGCCGCAGCCGCGACCGTTTCGGCAACCCGATGACGATCACCCTCAAGGGAAAGGTCGAGCCCTATGTCGAGGGCTCGGCCGGTCAGGCCGAGGGTGACGAGGGCGCCGCTTCCGAAGGATAGGACGGCGGGCGCCGGCGGCGCTCACGAAGCTTATTGAAGCCCCAGCCGGCCAGCGCGAGGACAGCCAGCGCCGGAATGCTTCGCTTGGCGATCGCGGCAGCGCCATATCCCAGCAGCGCGCCCTTGGCGCCTTGGTGCCGGCCGGCGATCCGGCTTCCGAGCCATGCGCCTGTAATCCTGCCCAACATCGACATTCCTTTCGTAAAAGCTCTGCTGGTGGTTCCAAGTCGCCTCGACGGAAGCGGTTCCCGCGAGCGCCGCAAGGCATGTTGGGAAAATTCCCCACCGCGGCGTGGCGAATCCTCCCAACTCGGACTCCGATGCGGCGTCGATCTTTCAATTTATGGCGGTTTTCTGCGTTTGGCACGGCCCTTGAATAGCAATGTTCATCGGCCCGCAAGTAAATGAAGCGGGTCAAAAAGGGAGATTAGAAATGTCCGGTCAGCAGACCATCACTCGGACCCTCATCGCCGCCGTCGGCGCGCTTTTGATGAGCACTGTCGCAGTCGGCTCCGCCATTGCCCCGGCCCAGGTGAATGCCGCTCCGATCCAGGCCTCGCTCAATGCCTGAACTCGAAATCATCGAAGCCAAGGTGCCGGTCCGCACGCCGGTTCTGGCGAGGGAGGCCGATCGCGCCACTTCGCGCATGGCCCCGGTCGCCGGCTGGCTCAGCGGCCCGGTGTTCAGCCGCGCCAGGGACATCTTCGCGGCCAACATGACCGACCTTCTCGACCGGGCCGAAGACCCGGCGCGGATGATCCGGATGATCATCATCGAGATGGAAGAAACCTTGGTCGAAGTCCGCGCAACCGCAGCCCGATCGATCGCCGACATCAAGGAAATGCGTCGGTCGCTGACGCGGCTCGACGAGATCGAAGCCAGCTGGACCGAGAAGGCCGAGCTGGCGCTCAGCCGGGACCGCGAGGACCTGGCGAAGGCGGCACTGGTCGAGCGGCAGAAGGCCGCCGACATGGCCGACGGCCTCAAGGCCGAGATGGGCCAGATCGAAGAGGTGCTTCGCGGCTACGAGGCGGACATCGCCAGGCTCCAGGGCAAGCTTCGCGAAGCCCGCGGTCGCCAGAACGCGATCGCCCACCGGATCGAAAGCGCGGTCAGCCGCGCCAAGGCGAGCGAAGTGCTCAACGGCAGCCGCACCGAGGACGCGTTCAGCAAATTCGAGATCCTCGAGCGCCGCGCCGACTTCGCCGAAGGCCGCGCCGAAGCGCTTGGCCTCACCGGCCCGAAGAGCCTCGAAGAGGAAATCGCCGAGCTCAGGGCGGCCGAGAAGGTCGACGCCGAGCTCGAAGCCATGAAGGCCGCGCTTGCGGCGAAAGTTCAGTGAAGAAAGGGGAACGCCCGATGGCCCGCAAGACGTACCGCTACTCGCTCAACCGCAAGGACGCCAAGCTGGTCGGAGTCTGCTCCACCCTGGGCGAGCGGTTCGGGATCGATCCGACGATCCTTCGAATCGGCTTCGTCGCCGCGGCAATCCTGATCGAATGGGAAATCGCCCTGATAGCTTATGTCGCGCTCGCGATTTACTTCACGATCCAGCGCAAGCGCGCGGTCGACGGCGGTTCGCGGATGAGCGAGTTCGACCGGATGGGGCTCGCCGCCAGCGTCCGGCCGTCGGTTCACGCGGTGCGGACCGAGCTCGACCCGATCGACCGCCGGCTGATGGCGATCGACGAGCAACTATCCAAACCCAATGATGAGCTGGCGCGTGAGATTGAAGCGCTGCGGGAGGAGAAGTGATGGACCCGCTTTCGATTGGCCTGATTGCCCTGAGCGTCCTGATGACGATCGGCACGGCGGCCTACGCCGGCCTCAAGGGGTGGAACGCCTGGCTCGAGCTCAAGCGCATGGAACTGAGCCACTCGGTCGCCGACCACGGCCTTCCGCCCGCCGGCAATCGGATCGAGCTCGCCGACCTTCGCGAGCGGGTCCGCAAGCTCGAGGCGATCGCCGCCGGCATCGACCTCTAAAAGTCCCCAGCCCGCGTCCTCCCCTGACGCGGCACCAGGCGGCCCGGGCAACGCACCCCGGGCCGCCTTTTTTTCGGGTGGGTCCGGACTAGAAAGCGAGCCGGGCGCCGAGCCGGATGTCGCGGCCGGCGAGCGGGGCATAATCCTTGAGCAGGCTGGTGCTGCGGCGGGCGACGACGTCGAAAATGTTGTTCGCTGCCAGGCTTAGCGTCAGCTCGGGCCGTTCCGAAAGTGGGTGCCATTCGACCGATGCGTTGACCATTGTGTAGCCGGGCGTGCCTGTCTCGAGGGGCGCCGTGCGGTTGTGCGCGAAGGCGCGTTCGACCTCGATCCGCCCATCGAGCTTGCCGCGCTCACCGGTCAGTGCCGCCAGGATCCGCAGCGGCGGAATCAACGGCGCCGGACCGAAATCCTTGATCCTTGCACGCACCCCGTCAGCGACCAGCTCGCTGCCCCAGGTGACTCCGAACGCGGTGCCGAGGCGGGCGTTCGCCTCGACTTCGAACCCGTAATAATTGGCTCGGCCCTGGCTGTACTCGAAGACCGGCAGCTGGTCCTCGATCTCGCCGGTCGGGGCCTGGAAGATGAAGTTCGAAAATCGGCTGTAATAAGCAATTGCAGTGAGCCGCACCGGGCCGGCGGTCCGGCGGATGCTGGCTTCCAGCGATAGGCTGCGCTCGGCGTCGAGGTCCGGGTCGCCGACCTCGAACGACTGAGTGCCGGCGTGCGGGCCGTTGGCGAACAGCTCGTCGATCGACGGCGCGCGGGCGGTGTAGGACGCGGTCAGCCCGCCGCGCCAGCCGGGCGAGAAGTCGTAGGCCGCGCCGCCCGAAGACGACACGGTCGTGAACCTGCGCGAACGATCCGGAGTGCCAAGGTCCGCATCGGCGGCCGCGGTCAGCTTGCTGAACTCGACGCGCAACCCGCCCTCCACGCGGAAAGGCCCGCTGACATACGTCTGTACCGTGAACAGGCCCGTCTGGTTCTGGCGACTGTTCGGCAGGAACTTCTCCTCGCCGCGAATGCGTATGCTGCGCTTGAGATACTGGATGCCGCTGGTGCCACCCCAGCCCGAACGCGCCGCCTGCACCAGCTCGGCGCGGCCTTCGCCGCCCTTGCTGAAGAAGGACGAGCCGATCTCGCCGGTGTCCTCGAGCTCGTCGTGGCGATAATCGGCATAGCCGCCGCGCAGCCGCACCTGGTCGAAGAAGCCGGCGAGCGGCACCTCGGCCCTGGCGTCGTAGCGGGTCTGGCGCATGTCGATCGTCGGCGCCTCCGCCTCGACTGCAGGATCGAGGGAAAAGCGGATCGGCACACCATATTTCGAATGGTGGCGGCTGACCGATGCGCCGATGTTGAGGCGGTCGCGGACATAACCGAGGCCGGCCGAGATTTCGCTCGCCTTGGAGGCCGTGTTGGGTAGCTTGCCCCTGAGGTCGGCTAGCGCGCGAATCTCCAGATCCGGGCTTGCCAGCGCCTGCTCGCGCAATTCTTCAGTCAAGATATAGCCGCCGGTCCGAAGGTCGTCGGTCTTCATCACATTGCCGTCGACGTGGGCGACGAAATTGCTGCCGAGCGCGAGGTCGCCCATCGCGTGGATCGACCGCTCGTCGGCCGCCGAGCCGTAGCCGCCAATCCCGTGCAGCAGCCAATCGTGCGGCGGGACCGAGCGCGGGATTCGGGCGTCGAGCACGTTGACGACGCCGCCGATCGCCGATGAGCCGTAGAGCAGGGCCGCCGGACCGCGCAGAACCTCGATTCGAGTGGCGGTCAATGGGTTGATCGCCACCGCATGGTCGGCGCTTGAAGCGGCGACGTCAAAGCTGCCGATGCCGTCGGTCAGCACCCGGATTCGGTCGCCGCCGAGCCCGCGCAGGACGGGCCGCGACGCCGTCGGCCCGAAGCTCGACGACGACACGCCCGCCTGCCGGGCCAGAGTCTCGCCGATGCTCGGGCGCATCGCGCGCGCGAGGTCCGCTCCGTCGAGGATCGACATGCCGCCCAGCACGTCACCCGCTGCGCGGCGGACGCCGGTAACGACGATTTCATTGGAATGGTCGTCATGATGGCCAGCGCCATGGTGATGCGCTTCGGGCTCCGGCTGGGTCGGCGCAGCGGTGTCCTGACTTGCCGGCGCGCCGCCGTGCTCTTCATGCCCTTCATGCTGATGGGGTGCGGTCGAATCCTGTGCGCTGGCCGCCGAGAAGGGGACAATGGCGGCGAGAGCCGCGCCGGAGGCAAGCAGGGTTCTTTTCATAATCGTTGGCACCATTCTTTCGGGAGCGCAGCGCGACTAGCTTGCATGATACAATATCACAAGCCCTGCCGCTGCTGCTTCGACGAACGGAGCGGCGGCTTCGCTGAATTGAGGCCGGGGTTGCCGCCTGCGGCCGGCGGCGGATAAGTCGCATCCATGGCCGCAGATCCCTTCGCTTTGTTCGATACGTGGTTCGCGGAGGCTCGGGCGAGCGAGCCCAACGACCCGGAGGCGATGGCGCTGGCGACCTCGACTCCTGACGGCCGGCCGTCGGCGCGGATGGTGCTTCTGAAGGGTCACGGGCCGGACGGATTTAGGTTCTACACCAATTACCAAAGCCGCAAGGGCGAGGAGATCGCCGCCAATCCCAGCGTCGCGCTCCTGTTCCACTGGAAATCGCTTCGCCGGCAGGTGCGGATCGAGGGCGTTGCCAGTGCCTGCGAGCTGGCCGAGGCCGACGCCTATTTCGCCAGCCGATCGCGCGAATCGCAGCTCGGCGCCTGGGCCTCCGACCAGTCGCGGCCGCTGACCGACCGGGCGGAGTTCGAAGCGCGCTACGAAGAGCTGGAACGCCGGTTCGAAGGTAGACCGGTGCCGCGCCCGCCGCACTGGTCAGGCTATGTCGTTGTCCCGGAGCGGATCGAGTTCTGGAGCGATCGCCCGCACCGGCTGCACGAGCGGCGGTTGTTCACGCGCAGCGGCGAGGGATGGAACGAAGGGCTGCTCTACCCGTGAGCGGCGGCCATCTTCACGGCGCCGAGCGGTCGAGCCTGACCTCGCGCGCGGCGCTGGCGAGCATCGCCCTGGCGCTGCTCCTGATCGGTCTCAAAGCCTGGGCGGCGGTCGAAACGTCGTCGATGGCGATGCTCGGTTCGCTCGCCGACAGCGGCCTCGATCTGATCGCCAGCCTGGTGGTGCTGCTTGGGGTGCGGGTTGCGGCGCAACCGGCCGACCGCGAGCACCGCTTCGGCCACGGCAAAGCCGAGGCGTTGGCTTCGCTGGTGCAGGTGATCCTGATCTCGATCTCCGCCATCTTCATCGCCTTTCGAGCGATCGAGCGGCTGATCGGTGGAGCGCAAACAACGCATGCGGAGCTTGGGATCGGCGTTTCCTTTGTCGCCATCGTCTTCACGCTCGCGCTCATCGCCTACCAGCGTTATGTCGTCCGCCGGACGGGCTCGGTCGCGATCGCCACCGACCGGCTGCATTATGCGTCCGACCTGATGCTCAACGGTTCGGTGATCGCCGCGCTGGTGCTCGACCAATATGTCGGGATTGTCGGCGCCGATGCCGTGTTCGGAATCCTGATCGCTCTGTGGCTGGCGCGAAGCGCGTGGCAGTCTTCCTCGCAGGTGCTCGATCAGCTGATGGACCGCGAATGGCCGGACGAGCTTCGCCAACAATTCCTCGCAGCGACCAAGGATTATCCTGAGCTTGCCGGCCTGCACGACCTGCGCACCCGGACCAGCGGCACCCACCATTTCGCGCAGTTCCACGTCTGGGTGCCGGCCGACTGGACGGTGCGGGAGGCGCACGATCGCCTCGACCGCGCCGAGGAGGAGCTTCAGAAGCGGTTCCCGGGCACCGAAATCCTCATCCACGTCGATCCCGAAGGGCAGGTCGACCGCGAAACCCTGCTGCCCTCCGACATCACCGAAAGAGCGACATGACGACGCTGCCCTTCTTTCAGGTCGATGCCTTTGCCGAACGGCCGCTGACCGGAAATCCGGCGGCGGTGATCCCGCTCGACCAGTGGCTCGACGACGCGCTGATGCAGGCGATCGCCGCCGAGAACAATCTCAGCGAAACCGCGTTCACCGTGCCTAGCGATAAGGACGACGTCGATTTCAACCTGCGCTGGTTCACGCCGACCATCGAGGTTCCGCTGTGCGGCCACGCGACGATCGCCGCCGGCCATGTGTTGATCACCGGCGATGCCGTCCGCTTCTCGACCCGGTCGGGCGTGCTGACGGTCAGCCGCGATGGCGATCTGCTACGGCTCGACCTGCCCGCATCGGGCGTCGAGCGAGGCGACCTGCCGGGACTTGGCGAGGCGTTGGGCGTCACCGGCGAAACGTTTGTCGGCGAAGGTGCGGAAAGCGCCGCCATCGTTCTGCTTGAAAATGAGCGTTCGGTCCTTGCCGTCCGACCGGACTTCGCCGCTCTGAGGAACTTGCCCGACCTGGTGATCGTCACCGCACCGGGCGACGAGCATTCGGTCGCCAGCCGAGTGTTCGCGGTGCCGTGCGGAATCGACGAGGACCCGGTGACCGGGGCGGCCCACGCGGCGCTGGTGCCGTTCTGGGCGAAGCGGCTCGGGCGGCGCGAGTTCACCGCTTACCAGGCGAGCGAGCGGGGCGGCGTGCTGCACTGCCGCGAAGCGGGCGAGCGGGTCATCCTCGGTGGTCATTGCGTGACCGTTATCGAAGGCTATTTCCAGCTTTGAGCGAGAGGCACCCGCCCCGGCTCAAACGAAAGATCGGCCAGGTCGGCGCCATCCTGCTGGCGTTCAACGGCGCTGTCGGCGCCGGCATTTTCGCGCTTCCGGGTACGCTGGCCGCCGATTTCGGCGCCTTCTCGCCGTGGCTGTTCCCGCTGGTCGGGCTTGGCTCGTTGGTGATCGTCTGGCCGTTCGCGCGAAGCGTCGCCGCCTTCCCCGACAGCGGCGGCCCGGCCACCTACGGCCGGGTGTTCGGACGCCTCCCCGGCTTTGAGCTCGGCTGGATCTATTACGTCGCGCGGGCAACGGCCTTCGCGGCGATCCTCAACGTGCTCATCTCCTATCTGTCGCGCTGGTGGACGGGAGCCGAGGATGGCGCCCTGCGCATCGCGCTGATGCTCGCCGTCGTCGCCGGTTTCGCATTCATCAACATCCGCGGCCTCACGCCGGCGCTGCGCCTTCTCGGCGGACTCACGCTGCTGAAGACCGT
>CBIHLI010000023.1:0-9861 GCA_966210575.1 uncultured Sphingomonas sp. | reverse complement strand
GTTGTCGACGACACCGCGGTGACGCCGGGATACGCGCTGGGGTTCACGCCTGAGCGGGAACTCCCGATCGTCTTCAAGACCGCGCTGGGGTCGCTGCGCAACAAGTTCTTCTTCCTGCTGCCCGGAGCGCTGGTGCTGACCGCCTTCGCGCCGGTCCTGATTACCCCCCTGCTGATGCTGGGCGGGTCATATCTTGCCTTCGAGGCCACCGAGAAAATCCTTGAGAAGCTGCTTCACGAGCACCAGCATGAGGAACAATTGGTCGACGCCATGGCCGATCCCGCGGATCTCGAGAAGCTGCAGGTCAAGGGCGCGATTCGGACCGACTTCATCCTGTCGGCCGAGATCATGGCGATTGCCCTCGCCAGCCTCGGCGAGCTGTCGCTGGCGACGACCGCCATGGCCCTGATCGCGGTCGCGTTCGCCATCACCGCCGGCGTTTATGGCGTCGTCGCGCTGATCGTGAAGCTCGACGACATCGGGCTGCACCTCGCCGAGCGCCGCAACCCCGGCGCCCGGGCATTCGGCAACGGCCTCGTCCACGTCGTACCGCCGATGCTCACCAGCCTGTCGACCATCGGCACCGCGGCGATGCTGTGGGTCGGCGGCGGGATCCTGCTCCACGGGCTCGAGGAGCTGCACATCCTCGAAGCCGCGCCGCATGCGCTCCATTCCTGGTCGGTGGCGATCGGCCGCTCCGCCGGCTCGATGGGGCCGGCCGTCGAATGGCTGCTCTATGCGTTCGGCTCGGCGGTGGCAGGCTTGGCCGTCGGCATTCCGATCGCGGTCATCGTCCGGCAGCTGACCAGCCACCCGGAAGAGCTGATCGTCGACTAGTCGAAGTGGAGTCGGCGGTAGCGTCCACGGAAGTAGAGCAAGGGGTCCAGATTGGGATCGAAACTGGCCCGGAGCACATGGCCGACGAGGATGTCGTGGTCGCCGCCGTCATAGACCGCGTGCCGTTCGCATTCGAAAACGCCCAGGGATTCCATCAGCAGCGGCGCGCCGGTTTCGCCGGTTGACCAGGGTGTGGCCCCGAAGCGGTCCTCGTCGCGGGTGGAAAAGCGGATCGAGGCGGGCTGCTGGCCGGTCTGCAGCACGTTCACCGCGAAATGGCTGGCACTGGTCAGCGCCGGCGCGCAGCGCGCCTGTTTGGCGATGCACACCAGCAACAGCGGCGGGTCCATCGAGACCGAGGTGAAGCTGTTGACAGTAAGGCCGAACGGGATCCCGTCGGAATCGAGGCAGGTGACCACCGTCACCCCCGTCGCGAACGATCCCAAAGCGTCGCGCAGGGTACGCTGGTCGGATCCGCTTCGATATTCGCGAGGTGGCGCGTCTGCGGGCATCGCTCCAGCCTATAGCGAAGCCGGCCGAAAGCTCCACTCGGCCGACCCGTTCAGATTTGTTAGCAAATTCTTAGCATCGCCGTGCGACGCCCGTCGTGCTGATCCAACAAGGGGGGCAGCGATGCAGCCACTAACCGCACCAAAGCGGGCGCCGAAGCGCTCCCGAGTGTTCTTGTCGGCGACGATCGATTCCGGCGCCGGCGCCGCCGATGCGCGCATCCGCGATATCTCCTGCACCGGCGCGCTTGTCGAATCCGCTGTCCAACCCGAAGCGGGCGAATCCGTCCGGTTGGAGTGCGGCAAGACAAGGCTCGATGGCCGAGTGGCCTGGGCAGAGCGCGGCTGGTTCGGAGTCGAATTCGAAACGCCGCTGCTGATGAACCGCCTGGTCGATCAGACGGGCGCCAAGCTCGCGGTCTCCGCGCCTCGCACATATCGGAGCGGCGACCTCCTCGACTGACGCTCACAGCGCGAGCAAGCGTTCCGGAGTCAGCTCCAGCACCTCGGCCATCGTCGATTCCAGCGAGCGGGACACCAGGTAGCGCGGCTGGAAGGAGTCGTGGTGGTAGGCGCTGCGAACGGCGCGTTCGGCCGAGAATGACGGTCGTCCGACAGCCTCGCTCTCCAGGCTGAAATGCGCTTCGCCGAAGCTCGACGCCAATCCCGCGCCGAGAATCTTCAGCTCGCCATTCTCGCGCGCCAGGCCGAACTCGACGCTGTGCCAATACAAGCGGGCAGCGCGATGCCCTTCGCCGGCGGCGACTGCGGCCAAGCCGAGCCGGCCGACATGTTCGACCATTTCGGCGAAGTCATGGTTCGCCAGCATCGGGATGTGGCCGAACATGTCGTGGAAGCAATCCGGCGCTTCGAGATAATCGAGTTGATCGCGCCTGCGAATGAAATTGCCGACCGGGAAGACCCGGTCGCGCAGCATTGCGAAAAAGATGTCATCGGGGACCAAACCCGGAACGGCGACGGTACGCCAGCCGGTGCGCGGCTGGAGTATGGCGTTCAGTTCGGTCAGCTCCGGAACTCCGGGATGAGACAGGCGAAGCAGGTCGACCCCGTCGAGGAACGAAGAAATCACTCGGGTTCCGAGCAGTTCTACCTGCCGCCCAAACAGCAGGTCCCAGCCGGCGTGATCCCCGTCGTCGAACCGCTCCCAGTTTTGCGGGACGACATAATCCTGCCAAGGCACGGTCGGCCGGCTCGGTGCGATCTTCTCCTGCAGCATTCGGTGGTCCTTCTCTCGGGCAACAAAAAACCCGCCGAGCGGAGGCTTGGCGGGCTGGAGGCTGGTGGCTCTGGTCGCTACATGCGCGTCAGGTCGTTCCGGCCTCCCGCGGGTAATAATAGCTCGTCGACGCCGCTGAATCGGCGCGCATCAGATCGATCGAGGCAAGCGATTTTCTCATTTCCCGGGCGATATGCCCGCGCGCATCTGAATGATCAATGTCCGGCTGGTTTACGCTTTGCCGTCCATCCCGCCGCGGCGAAGATGTTGCGGATGATCCGCTTTTGGGGTCAATCTCCCCCGCAGGGGGTGCGGATGACCGATTTATTCTACGACTTGCCGATCTGGCTATCGACAATCCTGGTCCTTGGACTGGCCTTGATGGTCGGGCTCGGAAGCAGCCTCGGCCTGCAAAAGCTGTTCCGGCTCAAAACAACTAGCGAAGAGAAGGAAGTTGCGGTCAACCTGATGCAGGTTGTCGCCGCTTATGTCGGAATAATGATCGCCTTCGCGGGCGTCACAGTGTGGCAGGACTTCTCCGACGCCAAGGCGGCGGTCTCGCACGAAGCCGCGACCGCATCGCAACTCTACCAGGACTTGACCATTTTCGGTCCGGAAACGATCGCGGCACGCGGTGCCCTTAGAGCCTATGTCGTGAGCGTCACAAAAGACGAATGGCCGCTGCTTCACGAAGGAATGGGTAGTGAAGCCACGGAGGCGGCTCTCCAGACCGTCTTCTACGAAATCGGTAAGCTCCAGCCCGAGGATAATCGGACCGGCGCAATTTATGAGGAAATGCTCGGGAAGCTCAACGACCTCATCGATTTCAGGCACGACCGAATCATCGAAAGCCAGACTTCTGTACCGCTCATTCTCTGGACGATCGGCCTGGTCGGATCGCTATTGACGGTCGCTTATGCATCGGCGTTCACGCCGACGCGGTTCAACGTCGTGATGATAGCGGGGATTTCGGTCACCCTCGGTCTCGTGTTCCTGTTCATCCTCACCGTCGATTACCCGTTCAAGGGCGAGTTCAGCGTCAGCAACAGGCACCTCGTCGAATTGTCGGCCGAGTTCGACCGGCTGGATCGGATGTGGGCGGAACCGTAGCCACGGCGGCGTCAGGCTAAATCGTTGATAGCCTCGGCCAGCTTGCGGTCGCGGTCGGTGACCCCGCCGGCGTCGTGGCTGGTCAATCGAAAGTCGACGCGGTTCCAGACGCTGGTGAACTCCGGGTGATGGTCGACTTTTTCGGCGTGCAGCGCGACCCGAGTCAGGAAGGCGAACGCCTCGCTGAAATCCTTGAACTTGAAGCTTCGGACCAGCGCCTTGCCGCCGTCCTCGAGCGCCCAGCCGTCCGGTGCATCCATTGCGATTCTCCTGTCCTACATCCGTCGGAATCGCCTACTCTTGCTGGAATGGCCAGCTCTCTGCGGTAAAGCCACGAAATTGGTCGCTCATCGCGTGACTTTAGGGAAGGTAAGCGGGGGCGCCGCCTTGAAATGAGGCCCAGCGGAGCGCAGTTGGGCGGCGAAGGAGCACGCAATGGCCACCACCTTGGAGGAGAATACCGTCACCGGGTTTGCCAACCCGATGGGCACCGACGGATTCGAATTCGTCGAATATACCGCCCCCGACATCGAGCTTCTGCGGTCGTTGTTCACCAAAATGGGCTTCCCCGAAGTCGCCCGCCACAAGAGCAAGAACGTCACGCTGCACAAACAGGGCGACTGCAACTTCATCATCAATGCCGAGCCGGGAAGCTACGCCGAGGATTATGCCCAGGCGCATGGCCCGAGTGCCTGCGCGATGGCTTTCCGAGTCAAGGACGCCAAGGCCGCCCATGACCGCGCGCTCCGCCTCGGCGCGACCGATGTCGAGGTGCGGAAGGGCGACGGCGAGCTCCACATCCCGGCAATCGAAGGTATCGGCGGATCGCGCCTGTTCTTCGTCGACCAGTATGGCGACGGCGGATCGATCTACGAGGTCGACTTTGACTTCCATCCCGACTGGCAACAGCGGATGGCCGGAGCGGATTCGAAGCTCACCTACATCGACCACCTGACCCACAATGTGAATCGCGGCAACATGGCGACCTGGGCCGATTTCTATGAGCGGCTCTTCAACTTCCGCCAGATCCGATATTTCGACATCGAAGGCAAAGTCACCGGCCTGTTCTCCAAGGCGATGACGTCGCCCTGCGGCAAGATCCGAATCCCGCTCAACGAGAGCCAGGACGACAAGAGCCAGATCGAGGAGTTCCTTCGCGAATATAAAGGCGAGGGCATCCAGCACATCGCCCTTGGCACCACCGACATCTACGAGGCGGTCGACGTGCTTCGCGGCCGTGGCATTCCCTTCCAGGACACGCCCGACACTTATTACGAGCTGCTTCCCGAGCGCATCGAGGGCCATGACGAAGACCTTGCCGAGCTCGAGAAGCGGCGCATCCTGATGGACGGCGCGCCGACCGAAGGGCAGGGCCTGCTGCTGCAGATCTTCACCCAGAACGTGATCGGCCCGATCTTCTTCGAGATCATTCAGCGCAAGGGCAATGAGGGCTTCGGCGAGGGCAATTTCAAGGCTCTGTTCGAATCGATCGAGCTCGACCAGATGCGACGGGGCGTCATCTGACCGAAGCCTATATCTGCGACTATGTCCGAACGCCGATCGGCCGTTACGGCGGCGCTCTCAGCGGCGTCCGCGCGGACGACCTCGCCGCGATTCCGATCAGGGCTTTGATCGACCGCAACCCCGGCGTCGACTGGGCCGATCTCGACGACGTGATCCTAGGCTGCGCCAACCAGGCCGGCGAGGACAATCGCAACGTGGCGCGAATGGCTGGCCTGCTCGCCGGACTTCCGGACAGCTCGGGCGGGGTGACCCTCAACCGGCTGTGCGGTTCCGGTCTCGACGCGGTGGCGATGGCGGCGCGGGCGATCCGCGGCGGCGATTCCGATCTGATCATCGCCGGCGGCAGCGAAAGCATGAGTCGGGCGCCGTTCGTCATGCCCAAAGCGACGCAGCCGTTCGACCGACGCGCCGAGATTTACGACACCACCATCGGCTGGCGCTTCGTCAACCCGAAGATGAAAGACGCCTACGGCGACGACACCATGCCGAGCACCGCCGAGAACGTCGCGCAGGAGTTCCAGATCAGCCGCGCCGACCAGGACGCGTTCGCGCTACGCAGCCAGCAGCGCACCGCCGAAGCGCAGGCCAATGGCCGCCTCGCCGCCGAAATTGTCGCGGTCGAAATTCCGCAGCGCAAGGGCGACCCGGTAATCGTCGGCAAGGACGAGCATCCGCGCGCGACGACGCTCGAGAAACTTGCAGCGCTGAAGCCGATAGTTCGCAAGGACGGAACGGTCACCGCCGGCAATGCATCCGGAGTCAATGATGGCGCCGCGGCAATCATTGTCGCCAGCGAAGAGTCGGCGAAGCGCAACGGCCTGACAGCGCGCGCGCGCATTCTGGGCGCCGCCGTCGCCGGCGTGCCGCCGCGGATCATGGGCATCGGCCCGGCGCCGGCGTCGGAGAAGTTGATGAAGCGCCTCGGCGTCAAGATCGGCGACTTCGACGTGATCGAGTTGAACGAGGCCTTTTCCGCGCAGGCGTTGGCTGTGCTCCGCCAGCTCGGGCTTCCCGACGACGCGGCCAATGTGAACCCCAACGGTGGTGCAATTGCCCTCGGCCATCCCCTCGGGATGTCGGGCGCGCGGCTGGCGCTGACCGCCACCGAGGAGCTGCAGCGCACCGGCGGCAGGCTGGCGCTCGCAACCATGTGCATCGGCGTCGGCCAGGGCATCGCGCTGGCGCTCGAACGGGTGTAAGCTCGCATCATGGCGACGGCGGTAAAATCGCTCGACGAGGCGGCGATCATGAAGGTTCTGGACCGGGTTCCCGATCCGGAAATCCCCGCCCTGTCGATCACCGATCTCGGCATCGTCCGGGCGATCGTCGACAATCCGCCGCGAGTGATGATCAGCCCGACCTACACCGGCTGCCCGGCGACCCTGGCGATCGAGCAGATGATCCGCGACGCGCTCGATAAAACAGGCTTCGACCATGTCTACATCCAGCGGGTCTTGTTCCCGCCGTGGACCACCGCCTGGATCACGGAGCGCGGGCGCGAGCGGCTCAAGGCCTATGGGATCGCCCCGCCCGACCCCAATGCGAAAACCGCCTGTCCGCAGTGCGGGTCGATGGAAACCCACGAAGTCAGCCGCTTCGGCTCGACTCCGTGCAAGGCGCAGTGGCGCTGCGATTCCTGCCTGGAGCCATTCGACCGATTCAAGTGTCACTGAGCAGCGCCAGGAGCGCGAAGCTCTGCAGCCAGTGCTCGCCCATATAGTCGCCGGCAAGGTGCGATAGCGCCGCCTCGAGATGCGCCTCGGCGGGCTGCGGATAGCCGAGCGAGCGCCAGCACCAGGCGCGGCTGAGGTTGAGCCCGTCGAGATGGGCGATCTTGCCGTCGCTTCGGTCGCTGACGGTGGCCGGGGCGAACAGGGTCGGCGGCTGCTTTTCGGCGAGGCGCGGCAGGAAGGCGATGAACCAGTTGCTGAACTCGTCCGGCCGCAGAACCCGGCTCATCAGCAGCGCTTCGGTCAGCGCCGGCGACAGGAAATCGTCGCCGCCCGGCTCCCACGCCTGGCAGTCGCCGTCGCCGCCATACCAATGGCTTGCTCTCGCCCGGATGAGCTCGGCCAGCGCGGCGTCGAACTGCTCGGCCCATTCCAGCGCAAGCACCAGTGCGAACGCCGTGTTGAAATGCGCGCCCGAGCGGATCGGGTAAGTGAGCAGCGGCAGATAGCGGTGACAATGACCCGCGATCGTTCGGGCGAGCGGTTCGAGGTTGGCGGCCCATTCGCGATCCTCATGCCTCGACGCTTCGAGGTGAAGGTAGAGCAGCCAGCCCCAACCATAGGGCCGCTCGAAGGTGCGGCTCAGCGGCCGCTCGAAATAGGCGCGTTCGACCGCGACCTTCTCGGCGGTAAAGCTTGAGTCGGCGAGCTGGCCGATCTCCAGCGACTCCGCCATCTGCGGGAACAACCGCCGCAGGGTGAGGAGGCTCCACCAGCCGTGGACGCAGCTATGCCAGTCAAAGCTTCCGAAGAAGATTGGATAAAGCGTTCGCGGCGGCAGGACATCGTCGTCGCCAGTCGCGGCGTGCTGCAGCTTGCTCGGATATTCGCGGGTCACATGGCCCAGAGCAATCCGGGCCATCTTCGAGGCGGTATCTGCATTCAGCCGGCTCATCGGAACGCCAGAAAGTAGATGATCAGGATATTGGCGGCGAGCAGCGGGATCGCCGTCGCAATTTGCGCTTTGATCACTCCATACTGATCCTTGAGCTCGAGCAGCGCGGCGGGCACGATGTTGAAGTTGGCCGCCATCGGCGTCATCAAAGTCCCGCAGAAACCGGCGAGCATTCCGACCGCTCCGACCACCGCCGGATTGCCGCCATAGCCCTGGATCAGCAGCGGAACGCCGATCGCCGCCGCCATCACCGGAAAGGCGGCGAAGGCATTGCCCATGATCATCGTGAACAAGGCCATCCCGACCCCGAACACGACGACGGTGAGGAAGATGCTGCCCTCGGGAATCACGGCGGTGGTGAGTTCGCCGATAATCGTGCCGACTCCGGCGGCAGCGAAGAGCACTCCGAGCGCCGCCAACATCTGCGGCAGAACCGCCGCCCAGCCGATCGCGTCGATCAGGCGGCGCCCTTCCTGCAGCGGCGCCAGCGGCGGCGGCTTCAACCAGGCGAAGATCGTCGCCAGCGCAAACAGCACGCCAAAGCCAAGCAGCACATAGGTCTCACGCTTCTGCTCGAACCAGCCGTAGGTGCCGACTTCGGTGTAATTGTAGATGAGAGTCCCGAACAAAGCGGTGACCGGAATGACCAGCGCCGGCAGGAACAATCTATTGCCAAGCTTCGCCGACCAGGCCTCCCGCTCCTCGTCGCTGGTGGTCGGCGGGTGGCTTCGCCCGATCAGGCCGAAGCCGGCCAGTCCGGCCAGGCCGAGCACCAGCAGCCCGTTGCCGAAGTCGCCGATATAGTCGCCGCCGAGCAGGCTCAGCGCCATCAGTCCCCAGAAAGCGGCGTTGCCCAAGCGCTTCCTGTTGGCCCTGTCGAGCGCGCTCAACAGCGCGAAGGCCGCGAACATCGCGCCGGCGAGCATGTACAGCCAAGTGAGGGTGATCATCGGCCGCGCCTCGCCAGCGAGCGGTCGAGGAGCAGCAGCCGCGTACCGTGGATGAGGAAAGCGATGACTGCCGTCGGGATCGCCCAAACCGCCAGCTCCAGCGGCGCGAGATCGTAGCCATAGGTTGCCAGGATCTGCTGGATCAGGACGATCGAGCCGATCGCGAAGAAGATGTCTTCGCCGAAGAACAGCCCGACATTGTCGGTCGCGGCGGCATAGCTCTTCACCTTGTCCGCAGTCGCCTCGTCGAGCTCGCCGTGCTGTTGCTCCGCCGCGGCAAGCGCCATCGGCGCGACCAGCGGCCGGACCGTCTGCGGATGTCCGGCGGTCGAGTGGAGGCCGATCGCCGCGGTGATCTGGCGATAGGCGAGATAGAGCAGCAGCAGCCGGCCGGTCGTTGCCTTGCGGAAACCGCGGATGGGCGCGGCGGCGCGCTGTTGCAGGCCGAACCGCTCCAGCAGCCCGATCACAGGCAGGACGATCCAGACGATTGCGATGATCCGATTGTCATTGAACGCCTTGCCGAAGGTCGAGATGACCTCGACCAGGTCCATTCCGCCGAGCAGGCCGGTGACGATTGCCGCGGCGGTGACGACCAGCATCGGATTGAGCTTCAAGGCGAAGCCGACGACGACCAGCGCGATTCCGAGCAGCGGCCAGTAATTGGTCATCGCGACTTCCCGAAACCGCCGCCGCCGGGCGTTTCGATGACGAAGCGGTCTCCCGCGCTCATCTCGGCCGAGCCGCAGGCTTCCAGCATTTCGATCGAGCCGTCGGCGCGCTCGACCCAGTTGCGCCCGGGCAAAGCGTCGCCACCGCCGGCGATCCCGCGCGGCGGGATGCGGCGGCGGTTGGCGAGGATGTTGGCGCGCATCGGCTCGAGGAATCGGATGTCGCGGATGACTCCATCGCCGCCGTGGTGGACGCCGCTTCCGCCCGAGCCGCGGCGGATCGCGAACCGCTCAAGCCGCACCGGATGCCGGGTCTCGAGGATCTCCGGATCGGTCAGTCGGCTGTTGGTCATGTGCGTCTGAACGGCGTCGGTTCCATCGTGATCCGGGCCGGCGCC
>CBIHLI010000022.1:0-9985 GCA_966210575.1 uncultured Sphingomonas sp. | reverse complement strand
ACATCCGGAGCATCTTCGAGGATTTCCAGCCCCATGGTGCCGTGACCGGCGATGAAATCGTGATTGTCGAACGGGTGGATGAAGGTCGCCTCCAGCCCTTCGAATTCGTGCGCCTCGGCTGCCTTCCAGGCGCGCTCATAGGGTACCGGGATGATCGTCGCGCCGAGCGCCCGCATCCGGTCGAGCTTGGTCTGCGGCGCGGTTTCGATCGTCACCACCGAGCAGGGGATTCCCGCCGCCCGCGCCGCATAGGCGACGCCCTGCCCGGCATTGCCGGCGCTGATCGTCCAGACACCGCGGGCGCGTTCTTCCGGCGAAAGATTCGCGACCGCGTTCGCCGCGCCGCGGATCTTGTAGGCATTGGTCGGCTTCAAATTCTCGAGCTTGAGTCGGATATCCGGGCCGTCCGCGCCGAGGTCGAGCTTCACTAGCGGCGTGCGCAGCACGGTACCGGCGATCCGCTCCCGCGCCGCCTCGACATCCTCGATCGCGATCGGACGTACGGCTTCGACCATCGTCTCCCTTCCTGCTCCGTGCCAACTTCTTCTAAGGAGGCGCGATGAAGACTCAACAATTGCTCAATTACGAGCGCGACCGGTGGATCGCCGGCGACAGCGGCCTGTCCGAGCTGCCGAGCGCGATCGACGGCTCGCCGGTGGCGATCGCCGGCTCCGGCGGTCTCGATTTCGGCGCCATGCTGCGCCACGCCCGCGAGGTCGGCGGGCCGGCGCTGCGCAAGATGACCTTTCACGACCGCGCGCGGATCCTCAAGGGCCTGGCGCTGGCGATCATGGACAAGAAGGAAACGCTCTACGAGCTGAGCTTTCAGACTGGCGCCACCCGCAAGGACGGCTGGATCGACATCGAGGGCGGCGCCGGCACCCTCTTTTCCTTCTCGTCGAAGGGGCGCCGCGAGCTTCCCGACGCCCATGTCCTGCTCGACGGTGCGCTCGAGCCATTGTCGAAGGGCGGGACGTTCGTCGGCCAACACATCTATACGCCGATGCAGGGCGCGGCGGTGCATATCAACGCCTTCAATTTCCCGGTTTGGGGAATGTTAGAGAAGCTCGGCCCGACCCTGCTCGCCGGGGTTCCGGCAATCGTCAAGCCGGCGTCGTCGACCTCCTATCTGACCGAAGCGGCGTTCCGGGTGATGATCGACAGCGGCCTCTTGCCCGACGGCGCGCTGCAGCTGATCGTCGGCGGGGTCGGTGACCTGTTCGATCATCTCACCGGCCAGGACGTGGTCAGCTTCACCGGCTCGGCCTCGACCGCCTTGAAGCTGCGCACCCATCCGACAGTGATACGCGAATCGGTGCGATTCGTCGCCGAGCAGGACAGCCTCAACGCCTCGATCCTCGGTCCCGATGCCGGCCCCGGAACGCCGGAGTTCGACCTGTTCGTTCGCGAAGTCGCAACCGAGATGACGGTCAAGGCGGGCCAGAAATGCACCGCCATCCGCCGGGCGATGGCGCCGACCGAACATCTCGACGCGCTCGAAGAGGCGCTACGTGAGAGGCTTGCCAAGACCAAAGTCGGCGACCCGCGCGCCGAGGGCACGCGCATGGGCGCGCTGGTCAGCAACAGCCAGCGCGACGACGTCCGCGCCAGGATCGCCGAGCTCGAGGCCGCCGGCGCCCGGATCGTCGCCGGCGATCCTTCCGCCGAGTCCCCGGTGAAGGGCGGCGCCTTCCTGCCACCGATCCTGCTCCGAAGCGACGACCCGTGGGGCACCGAGGCGGTGCACGACGTCGAGGCGTTCGGGCCGGTGTCGACGATCATGCCGTACCGGGACCTGGACGACGCGATCGCGCTCGCCAACCGCGGCAAGGGCAGCCTCGCTTTGTCGCTCTTCACCCACTCGCCGGACGTGGCCCGCGACTTCGTCAGAGGTGCCGCCTCGTTCCACGGCCGGATGCTGGTGATCGACCGCGACAATGCCAGCGAATCGACCGGTCATGGCTCGCCGCTGCCGGTGCTGGTCCATGGCGGCCCCGGCCGCGCCGGGGGCAGCGAGGAGATGGGCGGGGTGCGCGGCGTCAAGCATTACATGCAGCGCACCGCGCTCCAGTCGTCGCCGGCGATGATCGCCGCGATCACCGGGCAATATGTCGCCGGAGGGCCCAAGCACGTCATCGACACCCACCCGTTCCGCCTCAAGATGAGCGAGCTCAAGATCGGCGACACCTGGGTGACCGACAGCCGGACGGTGACGATCGAGGACATCGAGCATTTCGCGGGATTCACTGGCGACAAATTCTATGCGCACATGGACGAGGAGGCGGCCAAGGCGTCGCCGATCTTCGAGGGCCGGGTCGCCCACGGCTATCTGATCCTGAGCTTCGCTGCCGGCCTGTTCGTCGATCCCGATCCCGGCCCGGTGCTGGCCAACACCGGCCTTGAAAATCTGCGCTTCCTGACCCCGCTTTACCCCGGCGATTCGATGCGCGTGGAGCTGTCGGTCAAGGCCAAGTCGATAAAGTCCGAGGACACCGGCCAGGTCCGCTGGGCGGTCGAGATCTTCAACCATGCGGACGAGCTGGTCGCCACCTACGACCTACTGACCGAGAACGTCCCTTAGGCACCGGAACGGCCGCTTTCGCCCGTTCGTTGGGAAGTGGATTCCAACGCAAGGAGGGCGAGATGAAGATCAGCGAAGTGATGACCCGCAACGTCAAGACCGTGACCCCGGACACGACCGCGCAGGAAGCGGCCGGCTTCATGCTTAGCGAGGACGCCGGATCGATGCCGGTCAGCGAAGGCGACCGGTTGATCGGCATGGTCACCGACCGTGACATCGCCGTTCGAGGAGTCGCCAAGGGCCGCGGTCCCGAAACTCCGGTCCGCGAGCTGATGACCGACCAGGTGATCTGCGTTCGCGAGGATGACGACGTCGACGATGTCGCCAGCAAGATGAGCGAGACCCAGGTCCGCAGGCTACCGGTGGTCGACGAAGACGATCGGCTGTGCGGTATCGTCAGCCTTGGCGACCTCAGCCGCGAAACCAACGATGAAAGCGCCCATCAGGCGCTCGAGGGCGTCAGCCAGCCCGGAGGCCAGCACCAGCAGAGCTAGCGCCTAGCGGCGGCCCAGTTCATTGATGGTGCCGTCGACCAGCTTCGAGTCGGTTTTGGCGTCGACCTGCTCGGCGATCAGTCGAGCAGCGGCGCGGGTCGCTGCCTCCGCGGCGGCGGCGCGCAGCTGCTGGACCGCGGCGCGCTCCTCGGCGGCGATCTTGTCCTCCGCCATCCTGCCGCGCCGCTCAACCATGGCCTCGGCATCTGCCCTCGCCTTGGCGATCAGCGAGTCCGCTTCGTGGCGAGCGCGCTCGACCATCGCCGCGGCATCGCTTTCCGCGGCTTCCGCCTTGGCCTGATATTCGGCCTTCAGCGCCTCGGCTTCCTTGCGCAGAGTCTCCGCCTCGGCGAGCTGCTCACGGATCGCGTCGATCTTGTGATCGAGCGCCTTGCCGATCGCGGCCGGCACCTTCTTCCAGATCATCAGCGCGAACACCGCCAGCATCGCCATCGCGATCCACATCGGCGCGGTGACACCGAGCAGCGCGGGCTCGGCATGCTCGGCGGTCTCCGGCGCATGGGTCTCAGCGACCAATTGGGCCTCAGCCATTGCTCACCGCCTTCACCGCTTTTGCCGCCTGATCCGCCGAGACCGGCTTGCCGGTCAGCTTCGCGACCAGCTCCCGGGCGGCTTCGGCAGCAACCGAGTCAATCTCGCCCATCGCCTTCTCGACCGACTTGCGGATCTTGTCTTCGGCCTTGGCGAGCGTCTTTCCGACCTCGGCGTCGATCGCTCGGGTGCGCTCCTCGACTTCGAGCGCGCCGGCCTGCTTGGCGGCCAAGGCGAGCTTCATCGCCTCGCCGCGGCTGGCCTCGATGGCCTGCCGATATTCCGCCTCGGTCTGTTCCGCTTCGTTGCGGGCGGCCTGAGCCCTCTCCAGGTCCTCGCCGATCTTGCGGTCGCGTTGTTCGACGACGCCCTGGATCTTGGGCACCATCCCCCGCCCGATGACGAAGAAAATGGTGCCGAAGACCAGCAGCAGCCAAAACAGCTGGGACCAGAAGATGTCCGGAAGTTGCGCGATTTGAGGCATTTCAGCTCCGGCTGGAAATCAACCCTTGGCGTCGATCAACGCGCGTAGAGGATGATCATCGCCACGGCGAACGCGATCAGGCCGAGAAGCTCGGCGGCGGCGAAGCCGATGAACAGGCGGCCCTGCTGGCCGTCGGCCGCTGCCGGGTTGCGAAGCGCGCTCTCGAGGAACGAGCCGAAGACGTTGCCGACGCCGACTGCTGCGGCGCCGACGCCGATCGCTGCAAGGCCCGCGCCAATGACTTGTGCTGATGCGAAGTCCATTTGATAACTCCTTGTGAGAACTGGGTTAAGCTCGAAAACTAGTGAAGGTTTTCCGCGTCGTTGAGATATAAGGTCGTCAGCAGCGCGAAGACATAGGCCTGGATCGCCGCGACCAGCAGCTCGAGCGCTGCTACGCCGGCGATGAACAGGAAGCTGATCGCGGCGACCAGCAGCCCCATGACTCCGCTACCGCTCGCCGGGGCCGAGGCGAAGGTGTCGCCGGCGCTGATAATGAAGCTTCCGAACACCTCCATCAGGATGTGGCCGGCGATCATCGCCACGAAGAGCCGGAGCCCGAGGCTGAAGGGCCGGACCATAAAGCTGATGAACTCGATGATGAAGATCAGCGGCATCATCACGATCGGCGTGCCGCGCGGAATGAACAGCGAGAAGAAATGCAGCCCGTGCTTCCAGAAGCCGACGATCAGGACGATCGAGAAGCTGAGCACGGCGAGGACGCCGGTGACGCTGAAATGGCTGGTCGAAGTGAACGGATGGAACCCCGGGATGATCGGCGCCAGGATCGCTAGCGGCATCAGCCCGAGCAGGTTCGACACCAGGATGAAGGTGAACAAAGAGAAGATGTAGGGCGTGTACTTTTTGCCCTGCGGCCCGATGTTCACATGGACCATATTGTCGATGAAGCCGGTCAGGCCTTCGACCGCCATCTGCCAGCGGCCCGGAACGACCTGCCGCCGCATCCCGCCCCACATGAATGCGGCGATGATGATCAGCGTCGCCAGCATCCAGGCGGCGCTGTTGGTGAAGCTGACGTCGTACCCGCCGATTTGCAGCGGAACGATCGGCTCCACCGTGAACTGGTGCATCGGGTCGATCTTGCCTTCTGCGGCCACTGGTCCTGGCTACCTCAGCTTGCGCCCGGGGGCGTCTTGGAAATCCTCATGACGTTCACCACGCCGACGCCGAACCCGAGGAACAGCATCAACAGGAAGAACAGCGGGAAGGTCCCGAACAGCGAGTCCAGGCCCCAACCGAGAATGCCGCCGCCGGCCGGAGCTCCGACCAGGTGGCTGAACATCAGCTGCCAAACCCGAGTGGTCGGGTTGGGCATTGCCTTGCCGGCCCGCTTAGCCTCCGCCTGCTGCAGCCGGTCGATCCGCTCATCGAGCGATCCGAGCCGTGCATCCTGAGGAAGCTCTGGGTCTTGCGGGGCTTCTTCGGCTGCCATGTCTTTCCTCCAGTTCGGCCGGCCCGGTGGAGGCGGCAGAGTCGGGCAGGTTCAAGGACATGGCGGCGGCAAAGCCCGCCAAGGCGCGGCCCCTTTATGAACCGGGCTGTCGATAGTCAACCGCGGGCAATGGCTGTAGGTTCGCTCCCAGCAAGAGGGGGATGATTCGACTTATGGCCAAGGTTCTAAAACTCGTGCTTCCGCTGCTACTCGTCGGCGTTCCGGCGGTCGCCCAGGAACCTGTCGTTCCGGAAAAATCCGGGCCCGTGACCCGCCAGACCGCACACAGGGAAACGCCACTGGTCGACTTCGAATATAGTTGGCCGGAGGCGGTGTCGTCGCAGGCGCCGCTGGTCGCCCACTTTCAGGCCGACCTGTCGAAAAGCTATGACGAGGCGCTGAAGAACGCGCGCGAAAACAAGGCCGCGACCGAGCAGTACGGCGGTCCGTTCAACCAAAACATGTTCAACCGTGTGTGGACGCTCGAGGGGCAGACTGCCCGTCTGGTCTCGCTGGTCGCCAACACCGACACTTTCACGGGCGGCGCTCACCCCAATCACGACAGCTTCGCCCTGCTTTGGGATCGTTCGGCGGGCAAGGGAATCGAGTTCGCGCAGCTGTTCGAATCGCCGGCCGGCCTGGAGGGCGCGGTCAGGGCCAGCTTCTGCCGGCTGCTGGACGCCGAGCGGCTGAAGCGGCGAGAGGGAGAGAAGCTCGACGGGGAGTTTTCCGAATGCCCCGCCTTTTCGGAACTGACCATCGCCCCCACCGGCAAGGAGGGCAGCAGCACCTTCGATTCCGTAGTGCTGATCGCCGACCCTTATGTCGCCGGCCCATATGCCGAGGGCGATTATACGATCCTCGTCCCGGTTTCCGCGGCGCTGGTGGCGGCGCTGAAGCCCGATTTCCGGAGCGAATTCAAGGTTCAGCCCCGGCAATAGGCCGGGACTGGCGGCGGCTGGCCGGCGGCGCGGCGACGCCACACGCCGTCGTTGAGCATATAGATTTCCCCCACCCTGACTTTGGCCAGCAGCTCGCAGCCGGTCGCGATCCCGACCGCTTCGGGGGTGACGTTCCGGCGGGTAGCAAGCCCGATGTAAAGACTGCGGCGGCGGATGTTCACTGCTGCAACCTGGCGACGCACCGCTGGGGAGGCGCCGGCGATATAGCCGAGATAGCCGTCGAAGCGCTCGCCCACGACACCGGATTGCTTGGCCGCGACGATCGCCGGATTCGTCTGGGCCTGCGCCGGGGCGGCAACCGACGCCAGCACAACCGCCACAGCCAGTCTTAACAGGCTGCTCATTGCGGATTCTGCGGGAAGGCTTCCGGATTTTCTCGGATCAGCTGCTGGACGTCCTGCTGAAGCCGGACCAGCACTTCCTGGCGGATGTCGACATTGAGGTTGATCTCGATCGGCTTGTCCGGCGCGTTCACGGTCACGCAGCTCGCCAGCGGGATTGCGATTGCTGCGCCGGCGATCAGCCGGAGGCGTCGTCTGTTCCTGTTCTCGGTCATTGCTCTCACTCGCTTGGCTGTGGGGGTTGAGGGCCAACTTCGACGTCGTCGATCGGCGTTCGCCGATCCTGGTCTTCCTCTTTCCTGAGGATTCGCACTTCGGTCTCGATTCCGGGCGCGTCGAGCGGGAACGGCATGACCGGTTCGATCACCGGCCTCGGGTCCTTGAAGCCCTTTGCCATCTGGATGAGCGCTCGGAACGGGCCATTGATGTTGAGGTTGACGATCATTGGAACGTTCTTGAATGCGCCGCGCACCAGGCCGGCGACGAAGCCGCCCTCGGTCCCGAGCGTGATCTCGCTGATCGTGAAGCGGGTCGCGAACTCGCCGGCGAGGTCGCCATCGAGCCGGATGACCATCGACCTGAAGCGAAGATCGCTGAGAAGGTCGAAGGCGACCCCGACCATCAGCCCCGCATCGGGCTTGGTCCCCGTGTATCGGAACTGACCGCCCGGCGGCCGCGAATCGAGCCGCCCGCCGACGATCCGCCCCCCGTCCTCGTCGAAGATCATCGGCAACACGCCGTCGAAGGTGCCGGTAATCTCGAGCCCTTCGAAGCCGAGGCTGTCGACGAACTGCTTGGCGTCGAAGCCGATCAGCTCGAACGTCAGCCGCTTGTCGCTCGGGCTGCCGAAGTTGAGAATGGTTTCCTGGAGGACCAGCCGGCCGCCCATGAACGGCCATTCGCCGCGCTCGATCCGCACCAGCTGGTTGGGCAGCAGTTGATAGCGGATGACTCCGTTCTCGACGATGATACCGGGGTTCATCGAGCGGATGGTGGCGACCTGCCCCGGCGAGGTCTCGAGCCCGAGCAGGTCGGTGAAATGAACGCTGGTGGTTAGCCCCTCGACCGGGCCGAACGGCGCCGCCAGGTCCATGTCCTGGGTCGAGAAGTCGCCGGTCGAAGTCACTTCGCCGGAGTCCGACCATTCGATCCGGCCGCGGCCGCGAAGCGTGCCTTCGACGAGGGCGACAACGCCCTCGGTCAGCCTGGTCAGCTCTTCGGGCTGGAGATTGGGACCAAAGGTGATGCCGGGCACGTCGAGGGTCGCGAAACCGGAGCCGCTGTCGAGATTGTGATCGATGGCGACATCGGTGACGTGGGTGCCGCTGTCCGGGTGGCGAAGGCTGCCGGCCGCCGTGATCCGCTCGTCCGACATGACGAAATGCACGTCGTCGCTCTTCAGCGGATAGAAGCGCGGCGGATCGGCGCGATCCTCGACGAACAGGCTGCCGTCGATCGTCAGGTCGCTGCCGGCAAACCGCCAGCGGCCGTCGATGTCTCTCATCCGCAGCGGGACGTTGCCGATCACCGCCTCGGCGTTGGACAGTGTCCCGCTCGCGCCGCGACTGCCAAATGCGCCGCGAAGCGTCTCGGCGTCGAGCGCGATCGGCGCTTCCGCCCTGCCCAGCCGAAGCGCGACATTGCTGCCGTTGAAGCCCGCTTGCGACAGCAGGATCGAGCTGGCGTTCAGCCGGAACGGCGATTCGCCGAGCCGTCCGACCAGCGCCGGGTTGGTGATCCGCCCGCCGATTCGCAGCTCGCCGCCGGGCGACTGGGCGATGATCGCCGGGCCGGTCGGGCAAACCGGCAGGCGGGTGCGGCCGAGCTGCAGCTGCTGCATCCTGAGATAATCCCAGCTTACGACCATGCATTCCTGGCCAACCTGGATTCCGCCGCGCGCCCCTACCTCGCCGCTGATCGGCAGGTTGAGGTTTCGGACCTGGCCTCCGGGGAACCTGCCGGTGAGGCCGGCGACAGTGCTGAACCGGGTGGCTCCGCTAGGCTGCGCCCGGAAGCGCAGGGTCGACAGTGAAAGCGTCGCTCCGGCAACGGTGTAGGGCCGGAAGTTACCGACGCCGTTGATGGCGCCGTTGGGCAATTGGTGGATCGTGACCGTGCCGGTCGGAAGTCCTCCGCCGGCCATCTGCATTGTGCCGTCGAACCGCAGCGACCCCGTCGGCCAATAATAGGTCACGCCCTTGCCGGCGAAGATCCGGGCCCGGGCGCCCGACGCGGTGCGGATGTTGGCGTCGGTCACGCGCGTGGCGCCGTAACCGGGGAAGTTGACCAGCCTGATGCCGCCGGAAACATCGAAATTCCTGGCGCTGGTGAGTAGCGCCCTGCCGATCGCCGAGGCAGCCGGGCCGATCGGCGTCGACCTGGTCGCTTCGAGCGCCCCGGTCAGCCCGGCGATCATCGACGGAGCGAGGCTTGCCTGGTTGGCAGTATAGTGGCCGACCAGATACAGCGTGCCCTTGGTGGTGCTCAGACGGTATTTGCCGCCCAGCCGCGTCCGCTCGGCGGCGATCGTGCCGAGGCGCGAGCGGCGCGCGACGACGTCCAGTTCACCGCGCGCGTCGGCGAAGTCGCCGACGAACGTCATCCGCCCGTTCAGCGCCGCGAGCCCGTTGTCGCCGGCAGTAATCACCTGCGACAGGATGCGCGCGCTGGCGTCATACGTGTCGAACGCCTCGCCGAACCGGCTGTCGAGCTCGAGACGCGGCTGGACGATCGAGAAGCGGCTTGCCGGGCAGGCGAAATGGTTGGCGGTCAACGGCCCGACGACGTGCGGCCGGCGCGCGCTGACTTCGATTGCGGCGGCGCCGCGGACATTGTCGGCTGCGCAATTGCCGGTCACCAGCCGCGGGCTCGACATCACGAACCGGCCCTTGAAGCCGCCGGTCAGGTTGCCGTTGCCGGCCGCCGCGAACCCGACCGGCCCCCACGGGGTCCGAAGCGAGATGCTGGCGTCGGCGATGTCCATCGCCACGTCGGGCAGCGAGAACGGCTCCCCGGTCGGCGGCGGCAGGAGCTTGTCGATCTCGCCCCAGCTCACTCGTCCGTCGGGGAGCACCCTGCCGCGCAGCCGGACGCCGCGAGCGACGATCCGATAGACGTCG
>CBIHLI010000021.1:0-10078 GCA_966210575.1 uncultured Sphingomonas sp. | reverse complement strand
CGTCATCTCGCCGCTGATCGCGCTGATGCACGATCAGATCCGCTCGGCCGAGGCGATGGGAATCCGTGCGGCGTCGCTGACCTCGGCCGATTCGGACCGCGAGCGGACGATCGAGCGGTTCCGCTCGGGCGAGCTCGACCTGCTCTATGTCGCGCCCGAACGGGCGACGACCGACTCGTTCCGGCGGCTGGTCGACGGCGCGCCGCTGGCGCTGATCGCCATCGACGAAGCCCATTGCGTCAGCGAATGGGGGCATGACTTCCGCCCCGATTATCGCCAGCTTCGGCCGCTCCTCGACACGCGCGGCGAGGTCCCGCGCCTTGCCCTGACCGCAACCGCCGACGCCCGCACCCGCGCCGACATCCTCGCCCAGCTCGGCATCCCGGACGAAGGGCTGATCGTCGCCGGCTTCGACCGGTCGAACATCCGCTATCATGTCGTTCCTCGCGACCGCGCCGCCAGGCAGGTGCAGGCGGTGATGAGCGCCGCGCCGGGACCGGGCATCGTCTACGTCCCGAGCCGCAACGCCGCCGAGAAGCTGGCCGAGCAGCTCGATGACCCGTCGCGGCGGGTGCTGGCCTATCATGCCGGGCTCGAGCCCCAAGTCCGCAAGCGCAACCAGGCGGCGTTCGTTGGGTCGGAGAATCTGGTGATCGCCGCGACCGTTGCCTTCGGCATGGGGATCGACAAGCCCGACGTGCGCTTCGTCGCCCATGCCGGAATCCCCAAGTCGATCGAGGCCTTTTATCAGGAGACCGGGCGCGCCGGGCGCGACGGCGAGCCGGCCGAAGCCTGGCTGTTCTGGGGCGCGGAGGACTTTGCCCGGGCGCGCCGCCGGATCGAGCTGGAGGTCGAGCCGGACCGGCGGCCGGGTGAGCGCGAGCGGCTCAACGCGCTTGCCGCCTTCGTCGAGGCGGCGACCTGTCGTCGGGCGATCCTGCTGCGCCATTTCGGCGAAGAGCCGCCCGAACGCTGCGGCAATTGCGACAATTGCCTCGCCCCGCCGGCGACGGTCGACGCGACCGAGGTCGCCCGCAAATTGCTGTCGGCGGCGTTCCGGACCGAGATGCGGTTCGGAGTCGCCCATCTCGCCGAGGTGCTCGCCGGCAACGACAGCGAAAAGGTCCGCGGCTTCGGCCATCACCGGCTGTCGGTGTTCGGCATCGCCTCGCCCGAGGAGGTGGCGCTGGTGCGGCCCGTCGCGCGCGCCCTGATCGCCCGCGACGCGTTGCGCGCCGACGCCTACGGCGGCCGGGCGTTCGGGCCGGGGGCGCGGCCGATCCTCAAGGGCGAGGAGCCGCTGACCATCGCCGTTCCGCCGCCGCGGCGGCGCGGCTCACGCCGGCGGAGCGAGGGCCCGGCCGATCCGATGTTCGACGCGCTTCGGGCCGCCCGCCGCGACCTTGCCCAGGCAGCGGGCGTGCCGCCCTATGTCGTGTTCCACGATTCGACCTTGCGCGGGATCGCCGAGGCGCGTCCGCGAACGCTCGCCGAGCTCAGCACAATCCAGGGGGTCGGCGCGGCCAAGCTCGAGCGTTATGGTGCGGCGATGCTCGCGGCCGTGGCCGCGCAGGAGGAGACCGGCGATGCGCCAGCTTGACGGCACAACCTTTGTCAGCGGCCAGATCCGGCCCGAGGATGTCGCGCAGCTCAAGCAGCAGGGCATCACCATGATCGTCAACAACCGGCCCGATGGCGAAGACCCGGACCAGCCGCGCGCCGCCGACATCGAAGCGGCCGCCGAGGAGGCCGGAATCGCCTATCGCTTCGTGCCGATCCAGCGCGGCATCGGCCCGGCCGACGTCGAGTGCATGCAGGAGGCGATGGCAGAAGCGGCGGGCGGCAAGTTGCTCGCTTTCTGCCGTTCGGGCAACCGCTCGGCACTGGCCTGGGCGGTCGCCCGGCGCGACCAGGGCGCGAGCGTCGAGGAGATCGAGCAGGCGGCGGCGCGGGCGGGGATCGACCTGGCGCCGGTCGCCCACCTGCTTTAGCCGATCCCTTCTTCAGCGAGGATTCGGGCGGCTTCCTCGAACTCCTCTTGGGGGACCATCAGCCGGATCGGCATGATCGGTCCGAGACCGATATAATTCATGCCTTCGTCGAACGGGATCGCGGTGAGGCCCTCGGCTTCGAGCAGCAGCCGGGCGAGATCGGCCTCGACCTTGTTCTGGAAGCGGGCGAGCTCGACCAGCCCGCTCACCAGGGGACGACCTTGCCGGCGGCGATCTCGTCGGGCCGCGGCGCCCGCCCAAGCATCGCGTTGCGATGCGGGAAGCGGCCGAAGCGGGCGATAATATCGTGGTGCAGCTTCGCATATTTCAGCTGTTCGTCATCGCCGAGCTGCGTGAAGAGCAGCAACCCGCGCCGCTGGTCGTCGAGCTTTTCGCTGTGCTGGAACGGCATGTAGAGGAAGCCGCGCTCCTTCGGCTCGAGTTGCTCGTCGAACCCGCGGTCAACCGCTCCACGGGCGATCGCTTGGGCGAGGTGATCAGTCGAAAACTGGTCGGCATGGTCGCGGAACATGTTGCGCGGGAACTGGTCGAACAGGATGACGCCGGCGAGCGCGGTCAGCGGATCGGCAAGGAAGGATTCGGCGGGAAGCTGGCGCTTCTGTTTCCACAATTCGAGGAATCGCTCGCGGATCTGTTCGTCCAGCGCGGGGGATCCGCGCCACCAGTCCTCCCTGGAAAGGCCGAACCAGAAATTGAGGACGTCGGCGCGCCAGTCGTCCGCCATCAAGCCGCCGTGCCACCGACCGTCAGGCCGTCGATCAGAAGCGTCGGCTGGCCGACCCCGGCCGGGATCGACTGGCCGCCCTTGCCGCAGACGCCGATGCCTTCGTCGAGCGCGAGGTCGTTGCCGATCCCCTTGATCCGGGTCAGCACCGTCGGTCCGTCGCCGATCAGGGTCGCGCCCTTGACCGGCTCGGCGATTCGGCCGCCACGGATCCGGTACGCCTCGGTGCAGGAGAAGACGAACTTGCCGTTGGTGATGTCGACCTGGCCGCCGCCGAAGCTCTTGGCGTAAATGCCGTCGCTGACCCGCTCGACCAGCTCGGCGGGATTGTCGTTGCCGGCCAGCATGAACGTATTGGTCATGCGCGGCATCGGCGCGTGGGCGAAGCTTTCCCGGCGGCCGCTGCCGGTCGGCTCCATGCCCATCAATCGGGCGTTGAGCCGGTCCTGCAGATAGCCCTTCAAGATGCCGTCCTCGATCAGCACGTTGCGCTGGGTCGGCGTGCCTTCGTCGTCGATGGTCAAAGAGCCGCGCAGCTGCGCCATCGCGCCGTCGTCGACGACGGTCACCCCGGGCGCTGCGACCCGGCTGCCGATGCGGTCGCTGAACGCTGACGTGCCCTTGCGGTTGAAATCGCCTTCGAGCCCGTGGCCGACGGCCTCGTGGAGCAGCACGCCGCACCAGCCGGGGCCAAGCACGACCGGCATCTCGCCGGCGGGCGCCGCAACCGACGCCAGGTTGGTCATGGCCTGGGCAAGCGCCTCGTCGATCACCCGGTTCCAGCTCGCCGGGTCGAACAACGGCTCATAGAGATGGCGCCCGCCGAGCCCGAAATAGCCGGTCTCGCGGCGGCCGTTGTCGGCGGCGACGATCTGGACGCCAAGCCGGACCAGCGGCCGCACGTCGGAGGCAACGAAGCCGTCGGCGCGGATGATCTCGATGACCCGCCAGCTGGCCGACAGGCCAACACTGACCTGGGCGACGCGGGGGTCGCGGGCCCGCGCCGCGGCGTCGATCTGCTGGCACAGCGCCACCTTGTCGGCGAACGGCGCCTCGATCAGCGGATTGTCGGGCGCGTACATCGACTGGTTGGTGCGCCGCGGCGGCGGTGCCGGCGGGCCCTTGGCGGGATCGAGCAGAGTCAGGGTCGCGGCGGCGCGCTCGATCGCTTCGGCGCTGACTTCATTCGCGTGGGCGAAGGCAGTCGTCTCGCCGGTGACTCCGCGCAGCCCGAAGCCCGAGGCGCTGTCGTAGCTCGCGGTCTTGAGCCGCCCGTCGTCGAACCCGAATGCCTCGCTGACCTGATGCTCGAGAAACAGTTCGCCGTCGTCGCAGCCGGATAAATGCCGCGCCGCTAGCCGCCGCGCGTCGTCGGGATCGAGCGTCCGGTAAAGCAGGCTGCGCGGATCGGCGATCATGGACCGCTGTCCGCCGGTCCCCCCTCGAGAACGAAACGCCGGTCGCAATAGCCGCACTCGACCCAGCCGAGCGCCGGGTCAATGCGAAGGAAGATGCGCGGGTGGCCGAGCTCCGGCGATACCGCGCCCGAGCCGTCGCAGGCGACGCGCGTGGTGGAAACCTTGAGTATCTCGGGCGGCGGCAGGTCGGACATCGCCTGCCACTTAAGGACGCGCGGCAGCCGCGACAAGCGGCGGCGAGCACGCCTTATTGGTAGATCGCGGTCACCCAGAAGGGGGCGCTATACTCGCCTTCGGGCTGGTCGGCGGCGATCTGCAGGGTGCCGCCGACGCCGACGAAGAAGGTGCGGGCGACCGGGTCGATGGACCGCATCGGCGGCCCGTCGAGGGTCAGTCCGAGCACCGGGATGGTGTCGCCGCCGACGCTGGTCAGCTCGACCGGCGGGCTAAGCGAGACCAGCACCTGCTGGCTCGGCGATCCGGCGCCGCCGAAATAAGCGCGGTTGCCGGCATCGCTGGTAACTCCGGTGACCCCGCCGCCAAAGGTGCGGACGCCGGTCGCGGCATTGATCGTCACCGTTCCTGGGCTCGAAGTCGACGGGATGATCCCGCCGAAATCGAGATCGTCGATCTTGGTCAGGGTGAGCGGAATGAGAACCAGCGCCCGCCCGTCGGCATTATCGAGCGCCGGCACCGGCGCAGCGGCGGCCGGCGCCGAAGCTAGAGCGATGGCGGCCAGGCTGGCCGCGCAAATGCAATGTCGAATCCCCACCGAAACTTCCTTTCGCGTTGCACGAGAGTATCGGGCGAGCGCGTCACCGCCGATTGAAGAGGATCGGTGCTCGGGAATTTAACCAAGGCCGCAAACCATGCGGCGGAATAATCAGGGATAGATGACCGTCACGTCGAAGCTTCCGACGTAAACCCCGTCGGCCTGGTTGGCGCCGACATTGAGCCGCCCGCCGACCCTGAACTCGAACGCCTCGAAGGCATTGATCTGGCGAGTGGTGTGGCCGTCGGTGGTCCAGTTCGAAACCGTCATCGTTTCGGTGCCGCCGGTCCGGGTCAGAGTGATCGGTCCGGTTGGAAGGCGGATAAGCATCGGCGCGTTCCTGGTCCCAGCCCCGGTGAAACGAGCCGGCTGGGTCGGTCCGGGGCCAAGGGCCACTCCGCCCGCGGTGGTGACGATTCCGGTGTTCGGGTTCAGGGTCGCGGTTCCTGCTGTCGCCGCCGGGAACAAAGCGCCGAAATCGAGATCGTCCACCTTCAGCAGGGTCAGCGGCTTGAGCACGATCGCGCCGGCATCGGCGTTGGTCGAGGCCGGCGCCGCGCGCAACTGCCCGGGCGCTGCAACAAGCAGCGCCACGCCAGCGAGCAGGCGGAGGCAATCGAGCCGGGTCATTACCGCCGCGGTTACAACGGTTAACGTCAAGATGACTTTGCCGCTTAGGGTTAAGCGCGGCTTTACCTTCGCCAGCTTCCTTACCAGAAAGGCGGCGGCTATGCGGCTGGGGCAATGACCGCGGCCGATCCAGCAATCCGAATCGAATCGCTGACGAAGGTCTATGCGGCCAGGGGCAGCCCGCCCAAGCTGGCGCTGGACGACGTCAGCTTCGATGTCCCGAACGGCCAGATCTTCGGCCTGCTCGGCCCCAACGGCGCCGGCAAGTCGACCCTTATCAATATCCTCGCCGGGCTGGTCGTCAAAACCGCCGGCCGAGCGGTGATCTGGGGCTTCGACATCGACCAGCACCCGCGCAACGCCAAGCGATCGATCGGCGTCGTCCCGCAAGAGATCATCTTCGACCCCTTTTTCACCCCGCGCGAGACGCTGGAGATCCAGGCCGGACTGTACGGTATCGCCAAGGCCGACCGCCAGACCGACGCGCTGCTTGCGGCGATGCATCTTTCCGAAAAGGCCAACGCTTATTCGCGAACCCTGTCGGGCGGCATGAAGCGGCGGCTGCTGGTCGCCAAGGCGATGGTCCACTCGCCGCCGATCCTGGTGCTCGACGAGCCCACCGCCGGGGTCGACGTCGAGCTGAGGCGGCAGCTTTGGGACCATGTCCGCGCCCTCAACCAGCAGGGCGTCACCGTCGTCCTCACCACTCATTATCTCGAGGAAGCCGAGCAATTGTGCGACCGGATCGCGATCATCAACCACGGCAAGGTGATCGCCAACGAGCCGACCCGCGAGCTGGTCGCAAAGGCGCAGGAGAAAGCGGTAGTGGTCACCTTCGACCGTGACCTGGCGCAGCTTCCCGCCAACAGCTGCTTCGACAATATCATTCTGATCGACGAGCGCACCGTCGAGATCAGTTATCGCAAGGACCGGGTCAACGCCGGCGACGTGCTTGGCGCTTTGGCGGCGGAAGGGCTGGAAATCGTCGATGTCTCGACCCGCGACCCCGATCTCGAAGACGTGTTCCTGAGCCTCGTGGCCGAGCCATGAGCAAGGATTTCGACGTCCTGATCGTCGGTTCCGGCGCGGCCGGCCTGACCGCGGCCCTCAACCTCGCCGCCGAGCGCAAGGTCGCGGTGATCGCCAAGGGTGCGCTCGGCGAGAGCGCCACGAACTGGGCGCAGGGCGGAATCGCCGCGGTGCTCGAGGAAGGCGACACGTTCGAGGCCCACGTCAACGACACGATGATCGCCGGCGCCGGGCTCAACGACCGCAAGGTCGTCGAACATGTGGTCGCCGAGGCGCCGGCCGCGATCAGCCGGCTGGCGGAGCTGGGCGTGCCGTTCGCCACCGAAGGCGAAGCGCTCCACCTGACGCGCGAGGGCGGCCACAGCCACCGCCGGATCGTCCACGTCGCCGACGCGACCGGCCGCGCCGTCCAGCAGGCTTTGGAAGCGGCCGCGGCAAAGCAGCCGAACATCACGCTGATCCCCGACATGGTCGCGATCGACCTGATCACCGGCCGCCACGCCAGCGACTTTTCGACCAGCGGCCATGTCCACGGCCTCTACGCCTACAACCGCAAGACAAAGCGGATCGAGGCGCTGACCGGCCGGGCGACGATCCTGGCCAGCGGCGGCGCTGGCCGCGCTTACCTGTTCTCGACCGCGCCGCGCGGAGCAACCGGCGACGGGATCGCCATGGCGTGGCGCGCCGGCTGCCGGGTGTCGAACATGGAATTCATGCAATTCCACCCGACTTGCCTGTACAATCTCGAGGTCAAGAATTTCCTGATCACGGAGGCGGTGCGCGGCGAAGGCGGGCTGCTGGTCAACCCGAAGACCCGGCGGCGCTTCATGCCCGACTATGACGAGCGCGCCGAGCTCGCGCCGCGCGACATCGTCGCCCGCGCGATCGACAATGAGATCAAGCGCGACGGCCTCGATTTCGTCCATCTCGATATTTCGCACCGCGAGCCGGAGTTCGTGACCGGCCACTTCCCGACGATTTACGAGCGTTTGTTGCCGCTCGGCATCGACATGACGCGGGAACCGATCCCGGTGGTTCCAGCGCAGCATTACACCTGCGGTGGAGTCCTGGTCGACCTCGCCGGGCGAACCGATGCGCCGGGGCTGTACGCCGCCGGCGAAGTCACCCAGTCGGGCTTGCACGGCGCCAACCGGCTGGCGTCGAACAGCCTGCTGGAATGCCTGGTGTTCGGCGAAGCGGCCGCCCGCGACATCCTCGAGCGCTGGGCCGAGCTGCCCGAACCGCCGCCGATCCGGGCGTGGGACGAGAGCCGGGTGACCGACAGCGACGAGGAAGTCGTCATCCACCAGATCTGGGGCGAGATCCGCCGCTTCATGTGGAATTTCGTCGGCATTGTGCGAACCACCAAGCGGCTCGAGAGGGCCAAGCGGCGGATCGACATGCTGCGTCAGGAGGTCACCGACTATTACAAGCATTTCCGGGTGACGCCCGACCTGATCGAGCTGCGCAACCTGGTCGAAGTCGCCGACCTCATCATCCGCTCGGCGCTGTCGCGGCATGAAAGCCGCGGGCTGCACTATACGCTCGATTATCCCACGACCTTGCCCGACCCCAGCGACACGGTGCTGGTCCCGTAAGGTCACAAGGCCGACCGCCTTACACGATCAGAACGCTGGCGTAACTGCTTGGAAGGTCTAAAGTTGCTCCTGCCGGGGGCAGTCACGTGGCGACGAATGCGATTCCATCAGCAACGGCGGCTTTGCCCGACAACGACAGCCGTGCGTTCTTCGGTCACCCGAAGGGCCTCGCCTATCTGGCCTTCACCGAGGCGTGGGAGCGCTTTTCTTATTACGGGATGACGGCGCTCGTCGTTCTCTACATGGTCCAGCAGCTGCTTCTGCCCGGCCACATCGAGAATGTTGCCGGAATGGCCGGCTATCGCGCCGCGCTCGAAGCCGTGTTCGGCCCGCTTTCGCCGCAGGCGCTCGCGTCCCAGACTTTCGGCCTCTACACCGGACTCGTCTATTTCACGCCGTTGCTGGGCGGGATGATCGCCGACCGGCTGCTCGGCGCCAAGCGGACGGTGGTGATCGGCTCGCTGTTGATGAGCGCGGGCCATTTCGCGATGGCGTTCGACCAAAGCTTCCTGGTGGCGCTGTTGTTGCTGATCCTTGGCTCGGGATGCCTCAAGGGCAATATCGCCGCGCAGGTCGGCCATCTTTATCCGGTCGACGACGTCACCCGCCGAACCAGCGCCTTCACGATCTTCAGCATGGCGATCAACTTCGGCGCCGTATTGGGCCCGTTGGTGTGCGGCCTGCTGGCGCAAATGTACGGATGGCATGCCGGGTTCGGCGCCGCCGGCGGACTGATGCTGCTGGCGACGGTCATCTATCTGGCGGGCCAGCGCTTTCTTCCCGACCAGCGGCCGCGAAGGCGGGACCGAGCTCCGTCGCCGCCATTGACCGGACCCGAGCGGCGGATCGTTCTGCTGCTAATCCTGGCAGTGGCAATCACGGTCTTCCAGTCAGTCGCTTATTATCAATTCTTCAATGTCGGCCTGGTGTGGGTCAGCGATCGCGTCGATCTTGCGACTCCGCTCGGTGCAATCCCGGTGCCCTGGTTCAACTCGATCGACGCTTTCTTCAGCATCATCGCGGTGCCGCCGCTGATCTATTTATGGGTCCGCCAGGCGCAGCGCGGACGCGAACCGAGCGATGTCGCCAAGATCGGAATTGGCGCCGCTCTCGCCGCCGCGTCCGCAGGGCTGATGGTTCTGGCCGACGTCTTGGCGGGACCGGGCAAGGCCGGCGTCCTGATGCCCTTCCTGGCTTTTGCCGGTATGGGGATCGCCTTCCTATACTATTGGCCGCCGCTACTCGCCCTGATTTCACGCTCCGCGCCAGCAAGCGTCAACGCGACCATGGTAAGCGGCGCCTATCTGTCGCTGTTCGTCAGCAACATCCTGATGGGCTGGGTCGGCAGCTATTACGAAAAGATGACCCCCGCCGCTTTCTGGGCGCTCGATGCGGGAATCGCGGCGCTGGGCGCGTTGCTGGTGGTGAAGTTTGGGCGCCGCCTGACGCGCGCGCTGTCAGCTTCCTGAGGCGAAGGGGCCGCTGATCGGCCTTAGTGAGCGGGCGCGGTTTCCGGCATCAGCGAGCTGTGGAGATTGTCGATCCACCACTGCCCGTCCTGGAACTTGTAGACGAAGCTGTAGCGAGCCGGGACCACCGACTTGGCGCCAGTCTTGGCGTCGGTGAGGTCGATCGTCCAGGTGCCGTACCGGGCGGCGCTGTTGCAGCCGAGCCGGACCGTGCTGGTGTCGATCCGGGCCACCGGCTTGCCGGCGAAGAAGTACTCGAAATAGTCCACGATGTCCGCATGGGTCGTCCGCGGCCGGTTGCTGACCGTCGCCAGAAGCACCGCGTCGGGCGCGAACAGGTCCGCGGCCTGCTCGGCCTTGCCGGTTGCCCAGGCGTCGGTGAAGCGGGTGAACTGGGCTTCGACGATCTCGGTGCTGATCGGCGCG
>CBIHLI010000020.1:0-10555 GCA_966210575.1 uncultured Sphingomonas sp. | reverse complement strand
TGGGTCGAAAGCGGACGCTACCCCCGGCTTTCCAGGGCGGCGGCGGCTTCGTCGACCAGCTCCTGGATGATCTCGGCCACCGGCTCCTCGCGCTTGACCATTCCGACCGACTGGCCGGCCATGACGCTGCCGGTCTCGACATCGCCGTCGATCACCGCCCGGCGCAGCGCGCCCGCCCAATAATGCTCGATCTGCAGCTGGGCCTCGGCCATCTCGATCGCTTCCTTGTCGAGCCGGTCGGCGACCTCGCGCTGCTTGGCGGCGAACTTCTCCATCTCGCGGTTCTTCAAGGCACGCACCGGGATGACCGGTAGCCGTGGGTCAATCTGCACCGAAAGCACCGCGTCGCGGGCCGAAGCGCGGATAAACGCTTGCTTGAAGTTGGGATGGGCGATGCATTCGTTGGCGCAGACGAAGCGAGTGCCGAGCTGCACCCCGACCGCGCCCATCTCGAGGTAGGCGGCGATCGCTTCGCCGCGGCCAATGCCGCCGGCGACGAATACCGGGATGTCGTGGCAGACGTGCGGCAGGATCTCCTGCGCCAGCACCGAGGTCGACACGGGACCGATATGGCCGCCCGCCTCCATCCCCTCGATCACCAGCGCATCGACCTTTGACCGCATCAGCTTCTTGGCCAGGCTGAGTGCTGGCGAGAAAGCCATCAGCTTGGCGCCGCTCGCCTTGACCTTGTCGATCGCCCAGCCCGGCGGGAGCCCCCCAGCCAGAACGACATGGCCGACATCGTGCTTCACGCAGGTGTCGATCAGCTCGGAGAGCTGCGGATGCATGGTGATGAGGTTGACTCCGAACGGCCGGGTCGTCCGAGTCTTGGTTTCGGCGATCTCGGCGTCGAGCAGCTCGGGACCCATCGCCCCGCAAGCGATGACTCCGAAGCCGCCGGCGTTGGAGATTGCCGACACCAGGTTACGCTCCGAGATCCAGCTCATCGCGCCGCCCATGATCGCCACCTCGCAGCCGAGGAATTCGGTGCCGCGGTGCATCAGCTCCTTGAGCCGCGCCTGGCCGGCGCCGGGATGAACCGCGCGCCGTTCGGGGATCAGCCCCTCGCCGCTCATGCCGCCTTGTCCTCATCGAGGCCGAAGGCGGTGTGCAGCACCCGAACCGCCAGCTCGAGCTCGCTCTCGGCGACCAGCGCGCTGACCTTGATCTCCGAAGCTGTGACGGCGAGCAGGTTGATGCCGCGCTCGGCGAGGGTTTCGAACATCTTCGCGGCGAGGCCGGGGTTCGAGCGAATCCCGACCCCGACGATGCTGACCTTGGCGACGGAGTCGTCGGCCAGCAGCTCGCCATAGCCGATCCCGTCCTTGAGCTTTTCAATGACCGACTGCGCCTGCGCCAGGCTGGCGCGCGGGACGGTGAAGGTCAGGTCGCTGGATTGGCCCGAACGGGTTGCGGCGTGGACGATCATATCGACCGGGATTCCGGCCTCCGCGAGCGGGGTCATCACCGCGGAGACCGTCCCCGGCTTGTCGGCGATGTTCGTCAGGGTGATTCGCGCCTCGTTGCGGTCCGCGGCGATGCCAGCGATTTCATTCCTCTCCATGTCCGCTCCTGAAAGCTCCGCAACGACCCGCGTTCCGGGCAAGTCCTCGAACGCGGAAAGCACGCGCAGCGGCAGCTTCTCGCGCATTGCGAGGCCGACCGAGCGCGGCTGAAGCACTTTCGCGCCGACTCCGGCAAGCTCGAGCATCTCCTCGAAGGTGATCGCATCGAGCTTGCGCGCCTTGGGAACGATCCGCGGATCGGTGGTGTAGACGCCGTCGACGTCGGTGTAGATGTCGCAGCGGTCGGCCTTGAGGCCGGCGGCGATGGCGACCGCGCTGGTGTCGGAGCCGCCGCGGCCGAGCGTCGCCAGCCGGCCATCCTCCGATACTCCCTGGAAGCCCGGGATCACCGCGACCGTCCCGCCCGACAGCGCTTCGTCGAGCAGCGCGCCTTCGACCTTGTCGACCCGGGCGTTGCCATGGACTCCCGACGCCTTGACCAGCTGCCAGCCCATGAAACTGCGCGCGTTGAGGCCCATGTTCTGGAGGGTCATCGCCAGCAAGCCGGCGGTGACCTGCTCTCCCGAAGCGACCACCACGTCATATTCGCGCGCGTCGTGGAGCGCGGCCGCCTCGCGGCACAATTGCACCAGCCGGTCGGTTTCCCCAGCCATTGCCGAGACCACTACCAGCACCTGGTTGCCGTCCTCGGCTTCGCGGCGGACTCGAGCCGCGACGCTGCGAATGCGCTCGATCCCGGCCATCGACGTGCCGCCGAACTTCATGACGATACGGGGCATTGCGCTCCTTGGGCTGACCGGCGCGTCCTGTTAGGAGGCCGTCATGGCCGAAACAAGTTCATCGATCGTGCCCGAGGAGATCGCCCAGTTCGCGTCGCACGCCGGCGACTGGTGGGACCCGGATGGCTCAGAGAAGATGTTGCACCGGCTGAATCCGGTACGGCTCGCTTACATCCGCGACCGGATCGACCAGCATTGGTCGCTCGATGAAACCGGGTTCAAGCCGCTCGAGGGCAAGCAGGCGCTCGACGTCGGCTGCGGCGCCGGTCTTCTCGCCGAGCCGCTGGCAAGGTTGGGCGCAAAAGTGACTGCGATCGACGCCGCGCCGGAATTGATCGCCGCCGCGCAGGATCACGCCAGGGGCCAGCAGCTGGAGATCGATTATCGCGCCGCCGCGGTCGAAGAGATTGAAGGGAAATTCGATCTCGTCACCGCGCTCGAGGTGATCGAGCATGTCGCCGACCCGGCCGCCTTCCTGAAGGCGATCGCGGCGCGCCTGGCGCCCGGCGGCCTCCTGATCCTGTCGACCCCCAACCGGACCGCCTGGTCGCGGCTGATGATGATCACCATCGGCGAGGGCCTGGGCGAAATCCCAAGGGGAACGCATGATTTTGACGCGTTCATCGCGCCCGACGGGATGAAGGCATTGCTCGCGGAGGCGGGACTGCGGTGCATGGACGTCGAAGGCATCGCCTGGTCGCCGACCCGCGGGCTTCATCTCAGCGACGACATCCGCCTCAACTATCTGGTCACCGCCATTCGCGCCGATTAGGCTCTCCCCCCTGTTCCAGGGGAGGGATTCGCATGCGTAAACTGTCGCTCGCGCTGATCGGCGCCGCTTCGATCGCACTCGCTTCGCCGGCGCTCGCCGGGCCGGTCGAGGACTTTCATGCGCTGATGGACGACTATTGGGCGACGCAGCTCAAGGAGTCTCCGCTGCTGGCGACGTCGGCGGGGGTGAAGACCTACGACGCCCAGCTCGACGAGCTCAGCCTGGCGGCGATGGACCGGCAGGCGGCGCTGGCCCAGGGCTTTCTCGACCGATTGAACGCGATTACCGCGAGTGCCCTGCCGGCGGCCGACCAGACCAATTATGCGATCCTAAGGCGCTCGCTCCAGAACGCGGTCGAGGGCAATCGCTTCGGCGCCCGGCAAATGCTTTATTCGACGCTCGGCAGCTATCACGATTATTACGCCAGCATCGGCGAGAGCCAGCCGTTCCACGACAAGGCGGATTACGAGAATTACCTGGCGCGGATCGGCCAGGTGCCCGACCGGATGCGCTCGTACGGCGAGATCAGCGTCAAGGCGGCGCGCGAGGGCTTTGTCCAGCCGTGCGTCACGCTGACCGGCTTTCCAGCAACGATTAGCGGCAATATCTCCGCCGACCCGGCTAAATCGCGCTTCTACGCGCCGTTCGCCGGGTCGAAACCTGCCACTGTCAGCCAGGCCGATTGGGATTCGCTCAAGGCGCGCGCGGCGGCGCTGATCCGCGACCGGATCAACCCGTCGTACGAGGCGTTCGCGCAGCTCTACGCGACCCAGCTCGCTTCGAAGTGCCGGGAGGGCGTCGCCGCGACGGCTCTTCCGCAGGGCGACGAATACTACGCCTATCTCGTCCGCAACTACACGACGACCGAGATGACGCCCGAGCAAATCCATGCGCTTGGGCTAAGCGAGGTCGCGCGCATCCGGGCCGAGATGGAGCAGGTCGCGAGCAAGGCCGGTTTCGCCAGCCGCGAGGCGATGATCGCCGACATGCGGACCAACCCCAAATGGTATGTGACGAGCCCCGAGGCGCTGCTCGCAGCGTCGGCGGCGATGGCCAAGACCATCGACGGTAAGATGCCGAGCCTGTTCACCCGGCTGCCGCGCCTGCCCTACGGGATCCGGCCGATGGCGGCGGCGACCGCGCCGGGCGATACCACCGCCCGCTACCAGCCCGGCAGCCCCGATGCCGGGGTTGCCGGCTTCTACCTCGTCAACACCACCAAGCTCGACCAACGGCCACTGTGGGAAATCCCGGCGCTGACCGTGCACGAGGCGGTGCCCGGCCATCACATGCAGTTCGCCACACAGCAGGAGCTGGAGATGCCGGCGTGGCGCAAATATGGCAGCTACTTCACCGCATTCGTCGAAGGCTGGGGCCTCTATTCCGAGCGGCTCGGGATCGAGATGGGGCTGTACGACACGCCGCAAAAGGACATGGGGCGGCTCGGCTATGAGATGTGGCGGGCGTCGCGGCTGGTGGTCGACACCGGCATTCACTCGAAGGGCTGGACCAAGGACCAGGCGGTCGCCTTCATGAAGGACAATACCACGCTGACCGACGCCAATATCGACGCCGAGGTCAATCGCTACATCTCGAACCCCGGCCAGGCGCTCGCCTACAAGCTGGGCGAGCTCAGGATCCGCGAGCTTCGCAGCAAGGCCGAGCGCGAGCTGGGCGACAAGTTCGACCTGCGCCGGTTCCACGACGCGGTGCTCGGCCAGGGCGCGGTGCCGCTCGACGCACTCGAGGCGCAGATCAACGCCTGGATCGCGGCGGAGAAGCAGCGGCACAGCTGATGCGGGGCATCAGCAAGCACGCTGCTCATGCCTGAGGCCGCTTAGGCCGACTCGCCGCCCTCTTCGGTTTCGAAGATCGCCTCGAGCGCATCGATTCGCGCCGAAAGCCGAACGGTGTCCCCCTCGACGTCGGCGACAAGGCCCTTCGGGATGAAATGATGGTGGCCTGCGTGGCTGCCGATGCCGGCGCTCGAGCTGTCGCGGGTCAGCTTGATCCGGTCGCCCTCGATACGGTCGACCTTGCCGACCGGCGTTCCTTCGGCGTCGATCACCTGCATATGCTCGCGGATTTCGTCGATGTTGCTCATGTTCCTGTCCTTTCTTGCGGTTTCAGGTCAGTTGGCGAAATCGATGCCGGCGATGTGCCAGCGGCGCTGCGCTTCGGTCGAGCCGGGTACGTCGTTGACCCGGCGCAGGGTCGCGGTCCCGGAGCGGCTGAACTGGCGGCCGTCGGCCAGCCGGCCGTAGAGGACGATTGGAATATCGATATAGAGCGACCCGGCCGCGCCTTCCATGTCGCCCGGCGCGCCGACCTTCAGGTGGATCTCCGAATAGCCGCCGTACTGGGCGGCGAACTCGGCGTCCGACATTTGGGCCTGCGGCGTGCCCCCGGCCCACAGTTGGCGCGCTTCGCCGAAGCGCTTCTGCTCGATCAGCGCGCCGAAGCTTTGAAGCACCTGGCCGGCCCCTTCGGCGCTCTTCGGATCGATAGGCCCGTCGGGCTCGGACTCGGGCGTTCCCGCCTGGATCGGAAGCCCGCCCGGCGCTCCCGGCTCAGGCGGAGACAAGGGCTCCGCCTCATTGGCCGGCGCGGCCACGTTCTCCGCCGGCGGAGATTCGACGCTGCACGCGGCCAGTGCGAATATCAGCGCAGTCAATGCAATCGATGTCCGCAACATACCCTCCGGTAGACGTGCAATCCGAGAGGGACAACGCGACAGCGAGGGAATGTTCCGACCCGACTCGGAACCGGGCCGCAATGCGTTCGTTCGTTTCGCAACTCAAACAGGTCAACAGGGAGGTTCGTCCAATGGCGGATGAAGACCGCGATACGGAGCATACGACGATCATCGAGCGCGATGGCGGCGGAGGCGGCGGCGGAGTAGTCGCGGTCGTCGTCCTGGTCATCGTCGTGCTCGTGCTTCTGTTCGTCTACCGCGAACAGCTCGGCTTCGGTGGCGACGATACCGACATTACGGTTCCAGAAGAGATCAACGTCAACGTCCAGTGAGATCAGCGGGGGTGCGGTCGGTCATCGACCACCGCGCCCGGCAGACGCGCGGTAGGCGAGTCCCGCGCGTGACGGGCGCAGCTCCTTCCCGGGAGCTGCGCCCGTTTGAGTTTGCGCGAGCGACGCACTAACCGGTTGGCCATGATGCTTCGCTACATGAGCGGGTTCGGCGGCCATTTCGAAAGCGAAGCCGTCGACGGCGCGCTTCCCAAGGGCCGCAACAGCCCGCAGCGCCCCGCGTTCGGCCTTTATGCCGAGCAGCTGTCGGGCAGCGCCTTTACCATGGCTCGCCACGAGAATCGGCGCAGCTGGCTGTACCGGATGCGTCCGACCGCCGACCACCGCCCCTTCACTCTCTACGACGCAGCGCCCCTCTTTGGCGCCCCGGCCGACGGCGAACCGCTGGCGCCGAACCGCCTGCGCTGGGATCCGCCGAAAGACCTGCCGGCCGGCAAGGATTTCGTCGATGGGCTGGCGACGATGCTTCACGCCCGGCGGCCCGAGGAACTCGAGGGCTGCGCCGTGCATCTCTATTCCGCCGACCGGTCGATGGAGCGGGTGTTCGTCAATGCCGACGGCGAGCTCTTGATCCTGCCCCAGCAGGGCGGCCTTCGGATCGATACCGAACTTGGGCGGATCGAGGTCGCTCCGGGGTCGGTGGCGCTGATCCCGCGCGGAATGAAGTTCCGGGTCGGGCTGCTCGACGGTCCCGCGCGCGGCTATGTCGCCGAGAATTACGGGCAGCCGTTCCGCCTTCCCGATCTCGGCCCGATCGGATCGAACGGCCTCGCCAGCCCGCGCGATTTTGAAACGCCCGTCGCCTGGCACGAAGATCGCGACGAAGCGACCGAGCTGGTACAAAAATCGCTTGGCCATTTGTGGACGACGACGCTCGATCATTCGCCGCTCGACGTCGTCGCCTGGCACGGCAATTACGCGCCCTGGCGCTACGATCTGGCCAATTTCAACGCCATCGGCAGCATCAGCTTCGACCATCCCGACCCGTCGATCTTCACGGTGCTGACGTCGCCAAGCGAAGTGCCGGGCCGCGCCAATGCCGATTTCGTCATTTTCCCGCCGCGCTGGATGGTCGCCGAGGACACCTTCCGACCGCCCTGGTTCCACCGCAATGTGATGAGCGAGGCGATGGGCCTGATCACCGGCGACTATGACGCCAAGGCCGAAGGCTTCGCGCCCGGCGGGCTGAGCCTCCACAATTTGATGAGCGGTCACGGTCCCGATCTCGAAAGCTGGCAGAAGGCGAGCGAGGCCGAACTCAGCCCGGCCAAGATCGAAGGCACGATGGCGTTCATGGTCGAGACCTGCTGGCCATATCGCCCGACCCGCTTCGCGCTCGACCGGGCGCAGAGCGATTATGACGAAGCTTGGGCGGGATTCCCGAAAGCGAAGCTGCCGTGAGCGCAATCGACGAAACCCACGATCCGGCGCTCGTCAGCTGGGTCGCCGGCGCCCGGCCGGGCAGCGATTTTCCGATCCAGAACTTGCCGCTCGGGATTTTCTCCGAAGCGAAAGGCCGCCGCCGCCCCGGCGTCGCGATCGGCGATTACATCCTCGACCTGACCGCCGTTGCCGATTTGCTCGACGAGGAATGGCGGCGCGACCTTTCGCAGCCGGTCCTCAACGGCTGGCTTGCACGCGGGCCGGGATGGCATCGCGATCTCCGCCAACGGCTCTCGGAAATGCTCAGCGATGAGCGCTATCGCGACGATGTCGAGCCGCAGCTGATCGGGCAGAGCGAGGTGCGGATGCACGTGCCCTGCCTGATCGGCGACTACACCGACTTCTACGTCGGCATTCATCACGCGACCAATGTCGGCCGGCAGTTCCGGCCCGATAACCCACTGCTTCCCAACTATAAATATGTGCCGATCGGCTATCATGGCCGGGCCAGCTCGGTGCGCGCCTCGGGCGAGCCGGTGACCCGGCCGTGCGGCCAGCGCAAGCCTCCCGACGCCGATTCCCCCGAATATGGCCCGAGCGGACGGCTCGACTATGAGCTGGAGCTCGGCCTGTGGATCGGCCGCGGCAACAGGCTCGGCGAAACGATCCCGATCTCGGAGGCCGCCGAGCATATTGCCGGCTGGTGCCTGCTCAACGACTGGTCGGCGCGCGACCTGCAGGCCTGGGAATATCAGCCGCTCGGGCCGTTCCTGGCCAAGAATTTCCTGACCAGCGTCTCGCCGTGGATTGTCACCAGCGAGGCGCTGGCGCCGTTTCGCGTGCCGGTGCCGCCGCGGCCTCCGGGCGATCCCGAGCCCCTCCCCTACCTGACCGGCGACGGCGACAGCGCCTTCGCGATCCAGCTCGAGGCCACGCTGACGACCGCGAAGATGCGGGCCGAGGGAATCGCGCCGCACATGTTGTCGCGCGGAGTGGCCTCGGCGGCGATGTACTGGAGCGCTGCGCAAATCGTTACCCACCACGCGTCGAACGGCTGCAACCTTCAGCCCGGCGACCTGATCGGCACCGGCACCCTGTCGACCGACAGCGATGAAGGGTTGGGGTCGCTGATGGAGATCAGCCGCGGCGGCAAGCAGCCGATCAAGCTCCCGAGCGGCGAAACCCGAAGCTTTCTCGAGGACGGCGACGAAGTCATCCTGCGCGCCTGGTGCGAGGCCGACGGCGCGGTCCGGATTGGCTTCGGCGAATGCGTCGGACGGGTGGTCGGCCCGGCCTAAAGCAGGCCCAGGTTTTCGGCCAGGAGGCGGGTCATCGCATGGATCCGGTCGAGCTGCGGGGTTGCGATTTCGAGTCGGGCGGCGATCTCGCGCGGCGCGCCGAGCAAAGCTTCCAGCTCGATCGGCCGGCCCGCCTCGACATCCTGGAGCATTGACGATTTGAACGCCCCGAGGCGCGCGGTCACCGCCATGCGATCCTCCGCGCTTTCGCCGATCGGGCAGCCGATCGCCGCACCGACCGCGGCGAGCTCGTCCATCGCTTCGGCCATGAAGGCGCGGATGACGGGATCGTCGAGCAACTGGTCGGCTGTTGCCCGGCTCAGCGCCGACAGCGGGTTGATCGTCGCATTGCCCCACAATTTGTACCAGACCGCGCGGCGGATATTGTCGCTGGCTTCGCTTCGGATCCCCGCATCCTCGAACAGAATGCGGACCCGCTCGACGCGTTTGCCCGGCCCGCCGGCGGGATCGCCGAGGATCAGCTTCTCGGCATGCTTAACGGTGACCTGGTTGGGAGCGGAACGGAAGCAGCTGGCGTGGACGACGCAGCCGACCACCTGATCGGTCGGAAGCGCGGCGGCAGTTTCGCCGCCCGGATCGACCGACTGCAGCGGCTCGGCCAGGAACCACCAGGGCACGCCATTCAGCATCGGCACGATCAAGGTCTCCGGCGCGATCAATGGCCGCAAGCTCGAAGCGATTTGCGGCAAGGCCGGAGCCTTGAGTGCGATGACGACGACATCCTGCCGGCCGAGAGCGGCCGGATCGGGCGCAGCCGCGACCGCGACGCTGCACGTCTCGCCCTGTTCGGTGACCAGCAGGCCCTCGGTCTCGATCGAGCTTAAGGTCTCGCCGCGCGCGAGGACGCTGACGTCGTTACCGGCAAGCGCCAGCCTGGCCGCGACCCAGCCGCCGATCGCTCCGGCGCCGACGACGCAGATTTTCATGTCTGGCGCTCGTTGTCCCAGATCATGTGGATGATCCGCCAGCCGTGGTCGGGATCGCGAAACAGCTCGATCGAGTTCACTCCGCGCCGCTCGGGCTCAGCGTCATCCGGCGCCCGCCGCGCCTCGTAATGGCTCCAAACATGGGCGATGTTGCCGAACAGGTCGATGCGCCGCCTGGTTTCGATTTCGTAGAAGGGATTGGCGTCGAAGAACGGCTGGGTGTCGCGGGCATAGTCGTCGAGCGCCATCGCCTTGCGCTGGGGGCGCCCATCTTGGTCTACCCAAGTGCGCACCTGGCGAGCGTCGGCGAGGAAGCAATTGGCCTGGCGCGACCAGTCGCGCGGGCCGGCGGGGCCGGAGATCATCGCGTACATCTCGTCGATGACGGCGCCGATCGCGTCTTCGTCGGTCATGCGACGTTCCTAGGCGCTCGGACTGCGAGCCGCAAAAACGAAGGGCCGCCCGAACACATCCCGGTCGGGCGACCCTTTTTTGCTTCCGAAGGCCAGGGCTCGCTTTGGCCTTCGGAAGACTGTTCGTGTGGCCCTTGTACGCTTGGCCGTTAGCCGCGCTCGGGAGCGGGCGGCGGCGGTGGCGGCGGCGGGGCCGGGCACATTTCCGTCGCCAGGATCACCGTTCCGTCCGGGCAGGTCTGCGTCGCCGGAGGCGGAGGCGGAGGTGGCGGCGGAGCCGGCGGCGGGGGCGGAGGCGGCGGAGCCGCTCCACCGAAGAGGAAGGTCAGAGCGCCGTACACGGCGTGATCCGTGACATCTGCGGCTACAAGGACAAGACGCCGGGCGAACCG
>CBIHLI010000019.1:0-10574 GCA_966210575.1 uncultured Sphingomonas sp. | reverse complement strand
AGCCTGCGAGGATAGCAGGCCGCAAGTCCTTGCGGGAACAGCCGTCCTGCCCCACATCCTCGCGATGATCACGAGAGAGCAATGGCGCGCCTTTATCGACCATCCGGCGGTCGAATGGACGATCTTCGCGCTCGGCATATTGCTCATGATCGCGGCGATCCCGGTCGGAGCCCTGCCGGGGCCCGGCGGCGTCTTTATCTTCGCCATCGGCCTGGCGATGGTGCTCAAGACCAGCATGTGGGCGCGGCGCCGCTACGTGAAGTTCAAGCGTTGGCAACCCAACGCCGGACGCATGACCGATTGGGCATTGCGCCGCCAAAGCGCCCGCCGCCGGGAGGCGATTCGCAAGGCGCGGCGCCAGCAAGGCGACACGCCGCAACCAAGCGGCGGTGATTGACTTCGACGCGTCCCTCGCTTATCGGCGCGCTCGACAGCGGCTGCCCGAATGGCGGCCCTTTTTCTTTGTATTTGAGGCATGAGCGATGAAGCGCACCTTCCAACCGAGCAATCTCGTCCGCGCGCGCCGGCACGGCTTCCGCGCCCGCAGCGCGACCCCGGGCGGACGCAAGGTGCTGGCCTCGCGCCGCCGACAGGGCCGCAAGAAGCTCAGCGCGTAGAGCTCCTAGGCACGATCAAGAAACGCTCGGACTTCCTCGCCGCGAACGCCGGCAGGCGCGCCGCGACTCCCGGATTCGTGCTTCTCGTCCGCGACCGCGGCGACAGCGATCCGTTGAAGCGGGTCGGCCTCACCGTCAGCCGCAAGGTCGGCAATGCGGTCACCCGCAATCGGATGAAGCGCCGTTTCCGGGCGCTCGCCCGCGAGATCCTACCCGATCGCGGCTTTCCGGGCTGCGACCATGTGATGATCGGCCGAGCTTCGGGAATCGAGCGCGACTACGGCACGCTTCGTCAAGAGCTGACTGGAGCTTTGCAGCGTGCCGCGCCATGATCGCCCGGCTCCTTATCTGGGCCTGCCGCGGTTGGCAGCTCGGCCCGTCGCGGGTGCTTCCGCCGAGCTGTCGCTACCAGCCGAGCTGCTCGGCCTATGCGATCACCGCATTGTCGCGCTATGGCGCGCTGCGCGGGAGCTGGCTTGCCATCAAACGCATCTGCCGCTGCCATCCGTGGGGCGGTCAGGGCCACGACCCCGTCCCTTAATGCGAGGATCACTCTGACGTGAACGATAACCGCAACATGGTCCTCGCGATCGTGCTGAGCATGCTGGTGCTGCTCGGCTGGAGCATGCTTTCCGACCGGCTGCTGCCGACCGCGACCCCGCAGACCCAGAAGGTCGAGGACGGCCAGGTCGAGCCGACGCCGCAGCCGCAAGCCGGACCGACGGCATCGACCCCGCAAAGGATGCGGGCTCGCCAGCAGGTCCTCGCAGAAAGCCCGCGGGTTCAGATCCGGACGCCGAGCCTCCAGGGCTCGATCAACCTGACCGGCGCCAGGATCGACGATCTCGTCCTGCTCAAGGAACGCCAGACCATCGCCAAGGACTCGCCGCCGGTGCGGCTGCTGTCGCCGGCCGGAGCGCCGGGCGCCTATTTCGCCAGCTTCGGCTGGAGCGGCCAGGGAGTCGAGGTTCCCGGCCCTGAGACGAGATGGACGGCGAGCGGGCCAGTGCTCGTGCCGGGCAAGCCGGTGACGCTGACCGCCAGCAACGCGACGGGGCAGCGCTTCGAGCTCCGGATCGCCGTCGACGAGAATTATCTCTTCACCGTTCGCCAGCGCGTCGCCAACGCCAGCGGCAGCGCGGTCGCGGTCCAGCCTTACGGCCTCGTCAGCCGGGCGGAAAAGCCGAAGGACGTCGACAGCTGGACGATGCACGTCGGGCCGATGGGCGTGTTCAACGGAGCCGCCGACTACGGCATCGACTATGAGACGCTCGACGAGGCCGGGCCGAACGGCAAGCAGTTCGGCAGCCGCGGCGGCTGGCTGGGCTTTACCGATACCTATTGGCTGACGGCGCTCGCGCCGAGCGGCGACTCGCCGTTCAACGCGACCCTTCGCCGGTCAGGCGCCGGCTATCAGGCCGATTATGCGCTTGGCTCGACCATCGTCCCGGCCGGCCGCGCGGTAGAAACCGAGACCCATTTGTTCGCCGGCGCCAAGGAATATGAGCTGCTCAAGCAATATCAGGCGGCCGGAATCCCGGAGCTGACGCGAGCCATCGACTGGGGCTGGTTCCGCTGGTTCATGCTGCCGATCTTCGACGTCCTCAACTGGCTGTTCGAACAGACCGGCAACTTCGGGGTCGCGATCATCTGCCTGACGATCATCGTCCGGCTGATCATGTTCCCGATCGCCCAGAAGCAATTCAAGTCATTCGCGGCGATGCGCAAGGTTCAGCCCAAGCTGAAAGCGCTCCAGGAGAAGTACAAGGACGACAAGACCAAGCAGCAGCAGGCGATGCTCACCCTGTACAAGGAGGAGAAGATCAACCCGGCGGCGGGCTGCCTTCCGATCCTGCTGCAGATCCCGATCTTCTATGCGCTCTACAAGGTGCTGCTGGTGTCGGTCGAAATGCGCCACCAGCCCTTCGTGCTGTGGATCCAGGATCTGTCGGCGCCCGATCCGCTGACCCCGGTCAACCTGTTCGGCCTTCTCGATTTCACCCCGCCAACCTTCCTCGCGGTCGGCATCCTGCCGATCCTGCTCGGCGTCACCATGTGGCTGCAGTTCAAGCTCAACCCGCAGCAGATGGACCCGACCCAGCAGGCGATCTTCTCCTGGATGCCGTGGATCATGATGGTGATCCTGGCGCCGTTCGCGGCCGGGCTGGTGCTCTACTGGGTGACGTCGAACATCCTGACGATCGCCCAGCAATGGTGGTTGTACCGGCGCTTCGATTTGCACCTGTCCGACACCCACCCGGTGCAAACCTAGTGGTCCAGGAGCCGGACCTCGCCGAGCAAGCCCGAAAGCTGTTCAGCGGGCCGATCGAGTTCCTGAAGTCCGCGCCCGACCTGCGCTTCCTGCCCGATCCGGACGTTCCCGAAATCGCCTTCGCCGGCCGCTCCAACGTCGGCAAGAGCTCGCTCCTCAACGCGCTGACCAACCGCAAGGGGCTGGCGCGGACGTCGAACACGCCCGGCCGCACCCAGGAGCTCAACCTGTTCGACGTCGGCCAGCCGGTCCGGCTGCGCCTGGTCGACATGCCGGGTTACGGCTTCGCCGAAGCACCCAAGGATCTGGTCAAGCGGTGGCGGCAGGTCATCAACCGCTATCTTCGCGGACGGTCGGTGCTCAAGCGCGCGCTGGTCCTGGTCGACTCGCGCCATGGGCTCAAGCCCGTCGACCGCGAAGTGATGAAGATGCTCGACGAGGCCGCGGTCAGCTATCATCTCGTCCTGACCAAGGCCGACAAGATCAAGCCAACGCAGCTCGAGGCGGTGCTTGCGGAAACCTCCTCAGAAGCAGCGAGGCATCCGGCTGCACATCCGCTGCTGATCGCGACCTCCAGTGAAACCGGCGCGGGCATCGCCGAGTTGCGTACATCGATCCTGGATGCCGCGACGACTTAGGAGGACGACTTGCTCAAACTGATCATCGGCAATCGCGCCTACTCCAGCTGGTCGATGCGTGGCTGGCTCGCCTGCAAACAGTCCGGCGAGGAATTCGAGGAATATGTGGTGCCGCTCTTCGACGAGGAATGGGAAAAGATGCGCGAAGGCGGCGAGTTCGCGCCGTCGGGCACTGTGCCGATCCTGTGGGACGGCGAATGCGTGGTCTGGGACAGCCTCGCAATCATCGAGTTCCTCGCGGACCGCGTCGGCCGCGACCGGTTCTGGCCCCAGGAGGATTCGGCGCGCGGTATGGCGCGCTCGATGGCCGCCGAAATGCACTCGAGCTTCCCCAACCTGCGCCGCGAGCTGCCGATGAACGTCCGCAGGACCTATCCGCCGGTCGAGCTGTCGGACGAGGTCCGCGGCGAGATCAACCGCATCCTGCAGCTGTGGGCGCAGGCGCGGGCGCGTTTCGGCGGGACAGGCGAGTTCCTGTTCGGGAACTGGTGCGCGGCAGACATCATGTACGCGCCGGTGGTCACGCGCTTCATCACCTACGGCGTTCAAGTCCCGCCCTTCGCCGCTCTCTACATGAAGGCGGTGCTGTCGCACCCCGATGTCAGCGACTGGATCGACAAGGCCCAGGACGAGCCGTGGGTGATCGACCAATATGAGAGCGAGGCGGCCTAATAGGGCGTGCCGTCCTTGTGGGTCATTCGGCCGCTCGCCGAGTCATAATGCAGGTCGACATCGGGGTAGTGACAATCGCCCTCGTCGCGTCGGTTGTCGATCGCCAGGAACGTGCAGGCCCGGTCGCTGCGATTGACGAGATGGTGACCGTTGGCGACGTCCTTTGGGAATGAAGCGCAATCGCCGGCCCGAAGGACGGTCTCCTGGTCGTCCTCGATGAGCACGGCCTCGCCTTCGAGCATGACCACGAATTCGTCGATCCCCTCGTGCCAGTGGCGCTGCGACGACCATGCGCCCGGTTCGAGGACGCAATGGCTGATGCCGATCTCGGTCAGGCCCGTCGCCTTGCCGACACGGCGGTACAGCCGGCCGGCGACGTCGTCCTTGTAGGGCGGCGGGTAGCCGGTCCGATTGGTCGCCCTGATCGCGTCCAGCTCCACCTTGGGCATGATCACATCCTTTGCTAGGCCGCTGCAATGTCGATCGACCCCATCGCGCTTGCGCAGCGCCTGATCAACTGCCCAAGCATTACTCCGGCGAGCGGCGAGGTGTTCGACGTCATCGACGACGCCCTGCGGTCGCTCGGCTTCACCGTCCATCGCTTCGTGCTCGGCGAGCCGCCGGACGGCCCGACCGAGAACCTGGTCGCGATCCGCGGCACCGGTTCGCCGCATTTCGGCTTCGCTGGCCATCTCGACGTCGTTCCGCCGGGCGAAGGCTGGGACTGCGACCCGTACGAGGCGCGGATCGAGGACGGAGTCCTCACCGGCCGCGGCGCCAACGACATGAAAAGCGCCATCGCCGCCTTCGTCGCCGCAGTTGCGCGCGTCGAGCAGAAGCACGGCACCCTCTCGTTCCTCATCACCGGCGACGAGGAAGGCTATGCCACCTACGGGACGCCGCGGATTATCGACTGGCTGAACGAGCGGGCGATCCGCCCCGACATGATCCTGATCGGCGAGCCGACGTCGGTCGACCGGCTCGGAGACACGGTCAAGATCGGCCGTCGCGGCTCGGTCAACATGTGGATCGACGTGCCCGGCCTCCAGGGCCATGTCGCTTATCCGCACCGGACCGAGAACCCGATCCCGCCGCTCGCGCGGATCGTCGCCGCGCTCGATTCGGTTCACCTCGACGATGGCACCGATGCCTTTCCTCCTTCGAACCTCGAGTTCACGGGAATCAGCACACCGACCCAGGCCAGCAACGTCATTCCCGGCTCGGCGACCGCGCAGCTCAACATCCGCTTCAACGACCTGCAGAAGGGCGCGGACCTGGTGCGGATGGTCGAGGACATCGCCAGCCGCGAAGCACCGGGCGCCACGGTCAGGGCGCGGATCTCGGGCGAAGCCTTCCTTACTCCGGCGGGCCCGCTCTACGACGTCATCGTCGAAGCGATCCGCGAGGAAACCGGCCTCGATCCCGAGCTGTCGACCAGCGGCGGCACCTCGGACGGGCGCTTCCTGATCCAGCTCTGCCCGGTGGTCGATTTCGGGCTGCCCAATGCGACCATGCACAAGGTCGGCGAGCATGCCGCGGTCGAGGACATCCGCGCTTTGTCGCGGATCTACCAGCGGATCGTCGAGAAGGTCGTCGGCTAGGCGACGGAGGTGGCTGTCCACCCGCCCGAATGGGCGATCATGGCGCGATAGTCGGCTTCGAACATCGGCTCGGCGAAGATGTAGCCCTGGACGGTGTCGCAGCCCATGGCGCGAAGGATGTCGGCCTGGCCGGTGGTCTCGACCGCTTCGGCGACGATCTCGCAGCCGACGCCCTTGATCAGCTGGACCACGGCCTGCACGATCACCCGCGCCTTCTCGCAATTTTCGATATCGGCGATCAGCGACGGATCGAGCTTGACCCGGTCGAGCGGCATCGAGCGAAGTCGGGCCAGGTTCGAATAGCCGGTTCCGAAATCGTCGATCGCAATCGATGCGCCGTCGGCGCGCAGAGCGGCGATCTCTTCGAGGACCGCGTCGCTGGCCTCCATCGCCGCGCTTTCGGTGAACTCGAGCTCGATCATCGACAATGGGACGCCGTGCTCGGCGAAACTCTGGCGGAGGCGGGCAAAGAAGTCCGACCTGTCGAGCTGACGCGGGCTGACGTTGAACGCGACCCGCCGGTCGAACCCTTCGCGGCGCCAATTGCCGAGCATCAGGGCGACTTCGCCGATCACCCACTCGCCTATTTCGGCGACCAATCCGGTTCGCTCGGCGACCGGGATGAAGCTTGCCGGCATGCGCAGACCATCGCGGGGATGGTTCCAGCGAAGCAGCGCTTCGGTCCCGACGATCTCGCCGCTGACGAGGCTGAATTGCGGCTGCAACGCCAGCTGGAACTCGCCGCGCTGGACGGCCTCGGTCAGCGCCTTTTCGGTTTCCACTTTCTCATGATGCTCGGCGGCAAGGTCGTCGTTGAACAGGCAATGCTGCCCGCCGCCGCGCGACTTGGCCTGGTACATGGCGATGTCGGCCGCCCGCATCAGCGATTCGATGCTGGTGCCATGGTCGGGGGTGACCGAGACCCCGATCGAGGCGCCGATATCGATGCTGTGGCCGTACAGCTCGAACGGTTCGGCGATCGCCAGCGCGACTCGCCTCGCCACTCTCTCGACATGGTCGACCGACTCAATCTGCGGGAAAAAGATCGTGAACTCGTCGCCGGCGAGGCGGGCGAGCAGCGGCCGGCGGGACAGGTTCTCGCCAAGCTCCGCGGTGACGACGACCCGAAGCCGGTTCGCAACCATGATCAACAGCTGGTCGCCGCGCGCATGGCCGAGGCTGTCGTTGACGTTCTTGAAGCGGTCGAGATCGACGAACAGCATCGCCGACTTGGCCCCCTTGGCGCTTTCGCCAAGCAGCTTGTCGGCTTCGGCGCGGAAATGCAGCCGGTTCGGAAGCGATGTCACCGGATCGTACATGCCGAGCGCGTGGGCATTTTCGATCGACGCACGCACTTCGGCGAACAGGCTGTCGACGGCCGCGGCAAGCTTGGGCATCACCTTACGGACGATCGGCGGCGCCGGCGACACCAGGTCGCCATCCTCGACCGCCATCAGGCGATCGCCGAGGGCCGACAGTGCGCGGGCGCTTTCACTGTTCGGCCGTTCTGACGCTATGTAGCTGATAAGCAAACAGAATGCGCCAGCGACAAGCGCGGCGACGATCTTTCCGTCGAGCTCCGTGATGTAGAGGAGCGCGCTCAACGAAAAGATGAACGATGCGAAGCCAGCGGCACACGAAAGGATCGCGTTGCTGACCTTCTGGGCCGTGCCTGCTTGCATCGGTAAGTCGCGCCCCGTCCGACGGTTCGATCCGCCTGTGGCAATCCGGTTAAATCGACAGGGTTAAGAAACGGTGGATTTCCGGCGGTTTCGCCGCAAAATAATGTAGAGGCTGCCGCCGCCTCCGTGGCGGCCGTGCGCGGCGCGGACGGCGGCGATTTTCGGCGCGTGCCGGGATGCCCCCAGCCAGTCGTGAACCGCCGCCCGAATCCTGCCCCGCTGGATCGGGGGCTCGCCGGCGCGGGCATGGCCGGTGATCAACAGGACGACCCGGTCGTCGGCCGCGATTGCCCTCTCGAGGCCGCGATCGATCGCGCTCCAGGCCTGGTCGAGGTTGAGGCCGTGCAGGTCCAGCACCCTGTCGGGCTCCAGTGCGCCCGAGCGAAGGCGCCGGTCCCAGCCGGAATCGAGCGTTGCGACCGATAGATCCTCCCCCGCACGGGGAGGAGGACCATGCGGAGCATGGTGGAGGGGGCGGCGTGCAGCAGGGCTCCGAACCCCCTTCACCGCCTTCAGCGGTTCCCCTGCCCGTTCCGGAGCGAGGATGGGCTCGCGCGACAGCGGCCGGATCGTCGCCGCGACCCGGGCCCACAACTCGCGTTCGTCAGCGCTGAGCGAGCGCACGCGCCGCCGCGCCCCTGGGGACGAGGACCAGCGCCTGGCCCGAAGCCGACATTCCGCCGGCGATCCGGCGCGCCTGTTCGCCCGCGCCCCAAAAGGTGTCGACCCGGTTGGCGCCCTTGATCGCCCCGCCGGTGTCCTGGGCGACCCAGATGCCCCACGCCTCGGGCCGGTCGGCGGCCAGGAAGACCGGCGCGCCCAAGGGAATGAAATTCGGGTCGGCGGCGACCGTCGCTCGCGGCGACACAGGCAGACCCATCGCGCCGAGTGGCCCCGGGCCGGTCAGCAGCTTGAAGAAGATGTAGGACGGGTTCGCCCGCATCAGCTCGACCGCCTGGTCGGGATTGGCCCGCATCCAGGCCGTGATCGCGTCCATCGAGGCGCCACCCGGCGGCAGGATCCCCCGCTCGCGAAGCACCCGGCCGATGGCGACATATTCGCGGCCGTTCTGGTTGTCGTAGCCGATCCGCATCACGGTGCCGTTCGGGAGGCGAAGCCGCCCCGAGCCCTGGATGTGAAGGAAGAACAGCTCGATTGGATCGGCCGCCCAGGCGAGCTCCAGCCCCTTGCCGGCGAGCGCCCCCTGCTCGATTTCCGCCCGCGTAAAATAATGGACGCACCGGCCGCTTTCATCGAGCCGTCCGCGGCCGGTCTGGCCATCGGGCAGCAAGCAGCGCGTCAGGTCGGGCGGAGTGCGATGGATGGGCACCGAATAACCCGGCGCCGGCACCGGCGAAGCGGCGATTTCAGGCTCGAAATAGCCGGTCGCGAACGCCTTGCCGTCGCCGACCCTGACCCAGTCGAAATTGGTCCGGAAAAAAGCCGCGGCCCCGCCCAAGGGGACGGCGGCGGCCTGGGAGCAAACGCCGACCCAGTCGGCCGGATTGGTCAGTCCCGACTGGTCGGTGCGCTTGATGACCGACCGGCAGCTGATCCGAAAGGCCGCAAGGGCTTCGGCGGCATCGGTCTCGTGCAGCTGCGCCGGTGGCGACAAGGCTATTCCGGCCTCGGCGGCGGTGGTTGGCGGCGGCGGTGGAGGCGGCACCGGCTGCACCGGTGGCTGCGGCTGGACCGGCGGCGGCGCCGGCCGCTCGACCGGCCTGGTGACGCAGGCGGAAACCAGAATCATCGACGCGAGGGCGAGCCCTCTAAGCCAGCCGCTCACTCTTCTTCGTCGGTTTCGACTAGGAGCCAATTGGGGTCGCGCGATGCCAGGTCGCGGCGGAAAGTCCACAAGTCGCGTGTCTGGACCGCATCGCTGAGCGATCCGGCGACGACCTCGCCCTTCTTGTTGCGGGTGACTGCGGCGATGTCCGACTCGAAGCGAACCGTGACGAAGGCGATCGTCTGCTCGATCGAGGTCGCCGAGATCAGCGCCTGCTCGATGGTGACCAGGCGATTGTCGAGCGCGAGGCCTTCCTTGGTCCGCTGATCGACCGCCGACGCGAACTCCTTGTAGACATTATCGTCGACATGCGGACGAAGCGTGTCGAGGTCGCCGCTCCAGAAAGCCTCGAGGATCATCCGGTAAGCGGACTGCGCGCCCTCGAGGAATTGGGCGACGTCGAACGACGGGTCGGCGGCCAGCAGAGCGCGGACTCCGGGGCCGGCGGTTGGCAGATAGGCGAGGTCGCTGCCATCGGCGGCCGGCTGGATCGCCGGCGCCGAGGGCGCCGGCCGGGGCTCGACTCGCGCGTCGGGGTCGGCCGGCTTGAGAATCGGCTGCTGTTCATGCCCGGTGCGCTCGCCGAGCACGCTGTACAGGCGAAGGCCGATGAAGAGCGCAACCAGCGCGAGGATGATGATGACGGTCAACGCTTGCGTTTCCAGATCCTAATTGTCCCAACCAACATAATGCGCGCTCGGGCCAGATTCAAAGCCCGCGCGACAAGCCGAGCCGCCATTGCACCCAATTTGACCGACTGCTAGTCGCCTCGCCGATAACGCGGACGGCCTTCTCCGGGTCCGCACAATCCGATCTAAGGCGATAAGAAACATGGCAAAGCAGGATTCCAATCAGGCTGGAAACGGCTCGGGCGAGGGCGGCAACGAGCCGCAGGCGGCAACGCTCGCGCAATATATCAAGGACCTGTCGGTGGAGAGCCCGAGCGCCCCGACCGTGTTCCAGTGGCAGGACCAGCCGGCACTCGACGTCAATTTCAACCTCAACGTCGAGCGTGTCTCCGACGAAGTGAATGAAGTGCTGCTCAAGATCGAGGTCCGGGCGCACTCGGCAAACGGCGTCCATTTCCTCGTCGACCTGAGCTTCGGCGGGCTGTTCGGCCTTCGCAACTTCCCCGAGGAGGCGATTCCGCCGTTCCTCTTGATCGAGGCCCCGCGGCTGCTGTTCCCGTTCGCCCGGCAGATCATCTGCGAGTCGGTCCAGAACATGGGCTTTCCGCCGCTGCTGCTCGAACCGATCGACTTCACCGCCGCTTACATGGCGCAGGTCCAGGCGGCGCAGCAGCAGC
>CBIHLI010000018.1:0-10726 GCA_966210575.1 uncultured Sphingomonas sp. | reverse complement strand
TCGAGGACGGACGATGTCTGGACGCAGTCGCGGATCATCTGGCGTGAAAACTCCCTGTTGCCGGACGGGCGATAGGAGCGCCCGCCGACGCTGTCGAGACGGTCAGGATTGCTCTTCGGCCTGATGCTCGAGCAGTTCGTTGCGGATGCGCACGGCGCGCGAAGCGACGCGGGTTTCAATCAGGAAGACGAAGAACCCGCTGCCGAGCGAGATCATGCAGGCGATGAACAGCAGTGCGATGGTCGTTCCGAACTCGGCCTTGAGCAGGCTACCCGCAAACAGCAGGACGACGACAGCGCAGGTCAGGACCGCGGACAGGACGGCGAGGCTGATCGCCGCGCTGACCAGTCCCATTCGCCGGTCGAGGACCCGGATGCCCTGGAGGATGCGGTCGTGCTCATCGCCGCGCGAGCCCAGCAGCCGCGGCTCCAGAGCCCGGGCGCGCTCGACAATCCGGGCGAGGCGCCCGGCGCAGACATTCAGGAAGGCGCCGATTCCGGCGAGCAGAAACACCGGGGCGACGGCCAGCCGGACGATCTCGGCGATTTCGCTGACGGCGGTTTCGGTATGGGGAAGGCCCGGGATCATGAGGCGCCGATATGCACGAGGGTGGCTGTCATTGCGAGCGCTGGCACCTTAAATGGTGAGGATGAACGATGACTCGAAGACCGGCAGCGCGATCCCGACCCTTGAGGATTGGCAGCACTGGACCTGGGTGATGGGCCGCGCCCAGCAGATGCTGATGGAGGCGTGGGTCGAGAGCCTCAAGACGTCGCAGCCGTGGGCAAGCTCCCCGCCGCATTGGGGTGCCTTCCCGCCCGCTTTCTTCGGCCAGGCGGCGGACACTCCGGCCGACCCGGCGAGCATGATGAGCGCCGGTGCCGAGGCGTGGGCCAAGGGGCTGGAGACGTGGGGGCGGATGATCGGCCTCGATCCCAAGCCGGCGGAAACCAGGGACCGGCGGTTCGCGGCCCCCGAATGGCGCGACAATCCTTTGTTCGACCAGATCCGCCAGACGTACGTGGCCTTGTCCGACAGGCTGCTCGGGACCGTCGACCAGATCGAGGGGATCGACAGCGAAGAGCGAGCGAAGCTGCATTTCGCGACCAAGAGCTTCGTCGATGCGATGAGCCCATCCAACTTCGCGCTGACCAACCCCGAAGTGCTCAAGAAGACGATCGAGACCCGCGGCGAGAATCTGCTCAAGGGCCTTGCCAACATGCTCAAGGACATTGCGGCGGGCCAGCTGACGCAGACCAAGCCCGGCGCCTTCGAGGTCGGCCGGAATCTGGCGACCACCCCCGGCAAGGTGCTCAAGGAAACGCCGCTCTATCAGCTGATCCAGTACACGCCGACCACCGACGAGGTGCTGGAAACGCCGGTGGTGATCTTCCCGCCGTGGATCAACCGCTTCTACATCCTCGATCTCACGCCCGAAAAAAGCTTCGTCAAATGGTGCGTCGACAACGGCGTCTCGCTGTTCATGGTCAGCTGGAAATCGGCCGACGAGAACATCGCCGACGCAACCCTCGACGATTATGTGCTGCGCGGCCAGCTCGACGCGATCGACACGGTCCGCGAGCTGCTCGATGTCGAATCCGTGCACGCAATCGGCTATTGCGTTGCCGGGACAACGCTGGCGGCAACCCTCGCCTATCTCGAAGCGACCGAGCAGGGCGGCAAGGTCAAGTCGGCGACCTTCCTGACCGCTCAGGTCGACTTCAGCCTGGCGGGCGACCTCAAGCTGTTCACCGGGCCGGAGACGACCGCGCTGCTCGACCGGCTGACCGCCGACAAGGGCTATCTCGATGGGCGTTACATGGGCGCGACCTTCAACCTGCTGCGCGGCCGCGACCTCATCTGGAACTATGTCGTTGGCAATTACCTGCTCGGCGAGGAACCGACGCCGTTCGACCTGCTCCACTGGAATTCGGACACGACCAACCTGCCGGCCAAGTGGCACCGCGCCTATCTCCAGGACTTTTACGCGGGCAACAAGCTCGCCGAGAAAGGCGGCATCGAAGTCGCTGGAACGCCGATCGACATCGACCGCGTTGAAACACCCGCCTACGTCCAGGCCGGGCGCGAGGACCATATCGCCCCGCCCGAAAGCGTGTGGAAGATCATGGACCACTTCGCCGGGCCGAAGCGGTTCGTCCTCGCCGGATCGGGCCACATCGCCGGGGTGGTCAATCCGCCGGCGGCCAACAAATATTGCTATTGGGTCAACGACCGCCCGTGCGGCAACCTGAAAGACTTCATCGCCGGCGCCACCGAGCACAAGGGCAGCTGGTGGCCCGACTGGCTCGGCTGGCTCAAGAAGCAGGACTTGGCGACGGTCGATGCCAAGGGCGCGCGGATTCCAGGCAAGGGCAAGCTCAAGGCGATCGAGAACGCTCCCGGAAGCTATGTCAAAGCGCGCTGAGGCGCTTCGAATCCGCCTGGCGCAAGCCGGTGAGCGACAGCAGCTGGAGGATCTCCAGCGCCGCGCGTCGCTGGCGCTTCCCGACTATCGCGAGCAGCTCACCGCCCATCCCGACGCCATCCACTTGCCCAGAGATCAGATCGAGCGCGGCCAGGTGATCGTCGCCGAGCTCGATGGTCGGATGGCGGGCTTCGCCGCCGTCGTTGAAAATGAGCTCGACGGCCTGTTCGTCGAGCCCGATCTTTGGCGCCAGGGGATCGGCTCGGCTCTCATCGAAGCGGCGACCCACCAGGCTCGGCGCGACGGGCTGGCGCTGCGGGTAATTGCAAGCCCGACGGCGCGAGAATTCTATGAGAGTTGCGGCTTTTCGGTTGAGGGAGAAGCCGCAACGCGCTTCGGCCCTGCGCTCAGAATGTCGCGCTGACGTTCAGCAATTTTGATACTTCCAGTGCCTTCGCTTGCCTTCGTTTAGCCATTCGATAGACGTCGCGATCCGCTTCGCCCGTGTCGCATCCTGCTTCGCTTCGGAAATCCATTCGACGTAATCGCGCTGCGCCGACGGCGGGAAACTGTCGAGCGCTGTCCTGGCCTTCGGGGCCTTGGCAAGCGCCGCCGCGAAATCCGGGTGCATCTCCGGCGGCGGCTTGGGTGCGTGCTTGACCTTGCGGGGTGCCGGGGCGCTCCTGGCGAGCTTGGCGGCCCCCTGGATCAGACGGTCGAGATTGCTGTCGTCCGGAAGGTCATCGAGCGATGCGATCTTTCCGAACTGGCCCATCCCATCAGCCTCGGCCTGGTCACCGCGAAGTTCCTGCCCGCGCCAGAAGTTGAGCGCCGCATGCTGCTTGAAGGCGGCCATGATCAGCAGGATCTTGCCGTCGATGGTGAAGGCGGGCGCACCCCACTTGAGCGTTTCGTCGGCCTCGGGCGCGGCGGTGTGGACGCGCTCGCGGACATGCTCGAGGATCGGCCGGGCGTAGGGCTGCGCCTTCGCGATATAAGCGTCGATTCGCGGATCGCTGGTCAGAAGATCCCTCCGGTAAGCGAAAGTCGTACGATGCCGACCAGTATCACGAACAAATTGAGATTGCGTCCGCTCGTGCTGCTGGAAAACATGCCCACAATTGCTCCAATGATGGCCAGCGGGATGATGAGATAATAAGCGAGCGCCAGGACAGGAAGAAACGCCGGGATCGCGAACACCAGCGCGATGATGCCGATGGTGATCGAAATAAGGTTCAGCATGGGGTCGGCGTTTAGCCGCTAATGCGCGGTTTCGACAGGGCTGACTCGCGCCAGCAGGCGGTTGCCGCAGCGGATCGTGACCGATCCAACCGGCTGATCCATCGGCCATTCGCCGCGGACCTCGTGGGTGGTGACGACCTGGGTCGCGCCATCGCTTGGCGGAATCACCCGAAGCTCGCCGAAGACCTGCACCGGATAGCTTTCCGCGACCCGGAAATCGGCCCATTCAACCCGGTAGCCGCCGGTCGGCACCGTCACCTTGCCGGTCACGATCAGCGTCGGGCGAGCGCCAGGGCCGGGCATCGCATTGACCCATGCCGCCCAGTCACTCGAGCCGATGATTGGACATTGCGCGAGAGCGGGCTGCTGCGGGACGGCTTGGCACGCACCGACCGCCAATGCCGCGGCAAAGGTCAAAAGCCGTCGCTTCATACCGCACCAATGCGGCTGATAACCTGCGTGTTCCCTATTCCGGTACCGTTACCGTAACCCGCGAATTGCGCGCCAAGGCGGTGACGTAGAGGAGGAGGGCGAGCCAAATCGAACCGAACGCCACCGCATGCCAACGGGTGAATGCCTCGCCGTACAGGAGGACAGCGAGCAGGAATTGTAGCGTCGGGGCAAGGAACTGCAGCATCCCCAGCGTCGAATAGCGAAGCCGCCGGGCGGCTGCTGTGAACAGCAGGAGCGGCACGGTCGTGACCACCCCGGCCAGCAGTAGCAAGCCTGTCTCGACATCGGTCGAGCCGAAAACCGCCTGGCCTTCCAGCCATTGCCAGCCGAGCCAGGCGATAGCCAGCGGCAGCAGTAGCGTGGTTTCGATCGCCAACCCGGACGTCGCTTCGACTGGAGCGATCTTGCGGAGCAGGCCGTAGGTAGCGAAGGTCACCGCCAGGACGAGGCTGATCCATAATTGCCCGAGCGCCTGGAAGGCGAGGCCGGAAATACCGGCGGCGGCGATCGCAACCGCCGCCCATTGAAGCGCCGAAAGCCGTTCCTTGAGAAGGATCCGGCCCATCAGCACGTTGACCAAAGGATTGAGATAATAGCCGAGGCTGGCGGCGAGTATGAGGCCGCTGGTCACCGAATAGACGAACAGCAGCCAGTTGGTCGCGATCAGCACCGTCGTCAGCGCCAGAACCCCGACCGTCCGAGGCTGGCGAACCGCGCGCCGCGTTCCGTCCCAATCGCCGAGCGCGAACAGCAGCAGGAACAGGAATGGGACCGACCAGATTATACGGTGCGCGACGATGTCGACCGGGCCGATATTGGCGATCGCCTTGAAATAGATCGGAGCAACGCCCCATAGTCCGTAAGCGCCGAGACCGAACCAAAGCCCGCTTCGGGCGCGCTGTGTGGCTGGCGGGTCGGCGCGGGCGTTCATCCGCCGCGCGCCTAGCCGCGACCAACGCGAAGTCAAAGGCTTTGGTGAAGTCCCGCTTGGTTGCGTATGATGGCGCCGGGTGTCACCACAGGGACCGCATTGCATTGAGGCTGCGCCGGTGAAACTGAAGTCATGGCTCTGGACCGTGCCACTGCTTGTCTTGGCCAGCGGGTGCGACACCGCGACCAAGCGCGCCCGTTCCGTCGCATCCGTGACGGTCGAGCCCGAGTCGAAGTCGAATCTGTGGAAAGCCGTTGCGACCTCGGGCGACCAGGACCGGATCAATCGCCTCGGCCTCGCCTGGCAGCAAGCGCTGATGGAAGCGCAGGCGAGGCATTCGAGAGACGTCAAAGAAGAAGGCGATCTGCTCAAGGCTCGCGTTGGATTGCCTCGGCCGGAACCGACTCCAGGAAGCTACAATTGCCGAATGATCAGCATTGGCAAAAGCGACCGGAAGTCGCCGACCCTGGAGAAGTTCAAACCGTTTTTTTGCTACGTGCTGGCCGACGACGCAGGCGTTCTGACAATCGTCAAGCAAACCGGCAGTCAGCGGCCGGCCGGCCGCTTGTGGGAGGACGACGATCCCAACCGCATGATCTTCCTCGGCAGCCTTGCGCTCGGCGATGAGCAGGAGCCGCTTGCCTACGGCGACGATCCCAGTCGCAACATGGTCGGCGTGTTCGAGCGGATCGCGCCGTTCCGCTGGCGACTGGTGATCCCGTTTCCGCAGAGCGGCGCCAAGCTCGAGGTGTTCGAGCTGACGCCGGTCACCAATCAGCCGGAATGAGCTCGGCGGGGCTGCTCGCCGATCCGGCGGAGGTCCGAAAGCGTCTCATCGCTGCTGCTGCCGCCCGAGAAGCGATCACCTACGCTGACCTGCTCAATGCGCTCGGGCACCGGTTCACCCGGCCGAAGATGCGGGCGCTGTGCAAGGTGCTGGCGGCCGCCGACGACGAAGCGGCGAGCCGCGACGAGCCGGAGCTGGCGGTGCTCGTCGTCCGCCAGTCGGACGGCCTTCCCGGCCAGGGCTGGTGGGTTGGCGGCGGCGCCATTGTCCACGGCTATGAGGGACTGTGGACCGGTCCGGAGGCGACAAAGCTCGTGAGGCGGCTCCAGCGCCAGGCGTTCGACTATTGGAGCAGGCGCAGTCCGGCGGGTTAGAATTCGCGGCCGCAGTCGCTAAGTGGGCGATCATGGCCGATGCCCTAACCTTTAGCGTCAGCGAAGACGATGATGGCATTCGTCTCGATCGCTGGTTCAAGCGCCACCAGCCCGAGATCAGCTTCAACATGGTGTCGCGGTGGGCTAGAACCGGCCAGCTCCGGCTCGACGGCAAGCGCGTCGCGCCCGGTGACCGGATCGTGGCCGGCCAGGAAATCCGAATCCCACCGGCGGAAGCCGGGCCGCAACGGCCGCCTGCCGCAAGTCCCAAGCGCAGCACGCTGACTTCGGAAGAAGTCGAGCTCGTTCGGTCGCTGGTCATCCACGAAGACGAGCATGCCTTCGTTCTCAACAAGCCGCCCGGGCTTGCGACCCAGGGCGGGACCAAGACCACAAACCACCTCGACCGGCTTCTCGACGGTCTGTCCGACCAGTCCGGAAACCGCCCAAAACTCGTCCACCGGCTCGACAAGGACACGTCGGGCGCGCTTCTGGTCGCCCGAACAGCTCGAGCCGCGGCCTTCTTTTCCAAGTCCTTCTCGGGCCGGACGGCGCGCAAGGTCTATTGGGCGCTGGTGATCGGCGTGCCCTCTGCGGACGAAGGGCTGATCGACGCCCCGCTCGCCAAGCAGCCGGGCACCGGCGGCGAGAAGATGCATATCTCCGAAGAGCATGGCTTGGCCGCCAGAACGCGCTGGCGAGTCATCGATCGCGCCGGCAATCGCGCCGCCTGGGTCGAGCTGAAGCCGCTGACTGGCCGTACACATCAGCTTCGCGCCCACATGGCGGCGATCGGCCACCCCATCGTCGGCGACGGAAAATATGGCGGCGCAGATTCATTCCTGACCGGCGGAATCAGCCGCAAGTTGCACCTCCACGCGCGGCAGTTGAAGATCGACAAGCCCGGTGGCGGAAGCATCGACGTCACCGCCGAGCTTCCCGATCATTTCGCGCAGAGCCTCGACATGCTTGGCTTCGAAGTTGCCGCCGGCAAACCTGTCGCCGCCTCTCGGCCAAGGGCGGCCCGGGCTTCGAAGCAGCGCCGGGAAACTCGCCGCGGTGAGCGCCGCTCGCGCGGCGACAAGCCGCGGCGATGACCAGGCTCGCCATCTTCGATTGCGACGGGACGCTGGTCGACAGCGGAGCGACGATCTATCGGGCGCTGGCGGAAACGTTCGAGGCGCACAAGCTCGAACTGCCGCCTGCCCGCGACTGCCGACGGGTGATCGGCCTCAGCCTGGCCGAGGCGATGGCGGCGCTGGTCCCCGACGCCGGCGAGCGCGACCATCTCGAGCTCGCCGAAACCTATAAGGGCTGCTTCTTCCGCGCCCGCCAGCGTGGTGAGGTCGAGGAGCCCTTGTTCGACGGAATTCTCGAGCTGCTCGATACGCTCGAGGCGGACGACTGGCTGCTCGCGGTTGCGACCGGCAAGTCGGATCGCGGGCTTCGCCATTGCCTGGAGCTGCACGGCCTCCATGCCCGCTTCGTGTCGCTCCAGACTGCCGACCGCCATCCGTCCAAGCCGTCGCCGCAGATGGCGCTGGCGGCGATGGCGGATGCGGGAGCGACCGGCGCCACCACTATCGTCGTCGGCGACACCAGTTTCGACATGGCGATGGGCCGGGCCGCGGGAGCGACGGCGATCGGCGCGGCGTGGGGGTATCACGATTCGCACGAGCTGATCGCCGCCGGAGCCAAGGCGGTGGCGGAGAAACCGGCGGACGTTTCAGCAATAGCGAGGGAAGTGGTGGATGGATGACGAAGCCAAATGGAAGCGCCGCTTCCATCTGTTCATGGCAGCTCGGCTGTTCGGCCTTGCCACCTTCCTTGCCGGGGTCGCGGTCTATTTCACCGACCTGCTTCGCGACGGCGGCTGGCCGCTGGTCGGCATACTCCTGATCGTCGTCGGGCTGGCCGACGCAGTGGTTGCGCCGAAGCTGCTCAAGAAGATTTGGGATCGGGAAGATCGAGGCGAGTGAAGCGCTTCTGGAAGCATTCGGAAGCCGTTGCCCTTGATGGCGGCTGGGGCGTTACACTCGATGGCAAGCCGGTGCGAACTCCCGCGCGCAAGTCACTGCTCGTGCCGACCGAGGCACTTGGCAAGGCCATCGCCGAAGAGTGGAATGCGACCGGCGAAACCGTCGACCCGCGGGCAATGCCGCTGACCGCCCTGGCCAATGCCGCGATCGACCGAGTCCCCGGCGATCGCGAGCAGTTTGCCGCCGGCCTCGCAAGCTATGGTGAGACCGACCTCGCCTGCTACCGCGCCGAATCGCCGCGCAAGCTGGTCGAGCTGCAGGAGCACGCCTGGGACCCCCTGCTTGGCTGGGCGAGGCGTCGGTTCGATGTCGACTTTCGGACGACATGCGGGCTGATCCACGTGTCGCAACCGGACGCGACGCACCACCAGCTCGCGCATGCGGTCGCGGCGCTCGATGCTTTCCGGCTGGCGGGCCTGGCGCCGCTGGTGACGATCGGTGGCTCGCTTCTGGCCGCGCTTGCAGTCCTCGAAGGCGCGATCAGCGCCGAGCAGGCGTGGGACTCCGTAACCGTCGACGACCGCTGGCAGCTCGATCAATGGGGCGCCGACGCCGAGGCGGAAGCGGTGCTCGAAGCCCGTCGGCGGGACTATTTCGCCGCGGCGCGTTTCCTGGAACTGCTGGCGGATTAGTTCTGCGGGCCGACGAGGTCGCGAACAAATGCAACCAAGCCCAGCTGCCGCCGCGATCTCAGGCGCTCGGCGGCAACGATGGTCCGGATTTCGGCGAGACAATTGCCGGGATCGTCGTTGACCAGAACATAGTCATATTCGGGCCAGTGGCTGATCTCCGACGCCGCCCGCTCCATGCGATCGGCGATGACTCCGTCGCTGTCCGTGCCGCGCACCTGCAGCCGCCGTTCGAGCTCATCCATCGACGGCGGCAGCAGGAAGATCCGGACCAGGTCCTCGCCCATCGCCGCATGGAGCTGCTGGGTACCTTGCCAGTCGATATCGAACAGGATGTCGCTGCCGGCCTTGAGCGCCGCCTTTACCGGCGCTTTCGGGGTTCCATAGCGGTAGCCGAACACCGGTGCCCACTCGACGAACTCCTCGGCTTCGATCAGCCGGTCGAACTCGCCATCGTCGACGAAATGATAATCGACTCCGTCCACTTCTCCCGGCCGCATCGGCCGCGTTGTCGCCGAAACCGACATGATGATTTCCGGATCGGCGTCCATCAGCATCCGCGACAAGGTCGATTTACCGGCGCCCGACGGCGAGGAAAGGACGATCAGCAGACCGCGGCGGGATCGGCCAGCGGGCGGGTCGTCGGGCAGGTCCATAACCGTTCTTGCGATGGCGCCCGCCGCTTCGTCAAGGGTGGGTGCTGCGCTGCACAAATTATGACTTGAAATTGTGCTAAGCACCATTTATGTTGCACCGCAGCAAAAGGGAGTTTCCATGGTAGCCGATACGAACACTCCGGCCGAAGCCGTCGCCCAGGCGGCGGACACTCAGGCCGACGTTATCGCCGAGGTTTCCAAGGACGCCGCAAAGGCGGGTGAAAGCGCGGCCAAGCCGGCCCGCAAACCCGCGGTCAAGATCGGCCGCAAAGCCAAGGTCGTTCGGGCCAAGGCGCGCCGCAAGCCGGCGGCCCGGTCCAAGCCGCAGCCGACCCGCAACAAAAGGAACGATGAAATGACCAAGTTCGACCCGACCAACATTTTCGCCGGTTTCGGCGCATTCCCGGGCGCCAATGCGTTCGAGAAGCTGTTCGCCGAGGCTTCGGAGCGCGGTGAACAGGCCGTCAAGCGCTCGCGCAAGGCCGCTGAAGAGCTCGCCGAGATCTACCGCGGCAACATCGACGCGTTCGTCGAGGCCGGCAAGATCGCCGCCACCGGCGCCCAGTCGATCGGCCAGAACGTCGTCGCCAAGAGCCGCGACGGAATCGAGCAGGCGGCGAACACCGTCCGTTCGTTCACCGAGGCCAAGAGCCCGACCGAGCTTCTGCAGCTGCAGAGCGACTTCGCCCGCAGCGCGTTCGACCGTTTCGTCGAGGACAGCTCGGCGCTGACCGAGTCGGTCGTCAAGCTCGCCGGCGAGGCGATCCAGCCGATCTCGAACCGCGCCAGCGCGAACGTCGAGAAGCTCAACGAAATCGCTGCCTGACCACCCTCCTCCCCCTCCGGTCAGGCACCGCAGGCGGCCGCTTCTTAATGGAGCGGCCGCCTTTTTTCTGTCAGCCGGGCATCGCTGGCGGCTTGCAGCGCGTTCCGCCCATGCCATATTTGTGAGCGGGTTATGGACTGGCGAGTGATCACGATGGGCGATGGGCCGGGCCGCGGCGACGGTCTCGAGGATCTCGAGACGGGCGTCGCCACCCGCACCCGTCCGAAGACCAAGAAGCCGTCGAACTACAAGGTGCTGATGCTCAACGACGATTATACGCCGATGGAGTTCGTCGTCCTGGTGCTCCAGCGCTTTTTCTCGATGGGGATCGAGGATGCGACGCGGGTCATGCTTCAGGTCCACC